>JAYVHZ010000576.1:0-11172 GCA_043770645.1 Undibacterium sp.
CTTTTACGCCCGAGACCTTATAAAGGCTCTCAAGCTCGTTTCACCAGCGTCGAGAAAAGCCACTCCCAACAGTGTATGGCTCATGTTTCTTCTTCCATACAACTTCATCGAGGATTTTTTCATCGTAATAAGTGTTGCCAAGTCGCTCAAAGCCGAGGCGACTATCAATCCAGCGCTCGCCCCGTTTAAATCGTTCGGAATGATTTCAGGTATCGGTTGGTGTGCTACACAGATAGTCTCGCTTATTCCAAACGAGATCGGTTCGGCCGCAGGCTTGCTTGCCACAGGTTTTTTGATATGGCACTGGGTATTCATACGCCGTGTTAATAAGCTTCTTTCCAACTCGCTTGCAAGCTAACATGACGCGCGACACGGAAGCTGCGCAATTTGGGGTTTCGACGGGCAGCATTTGTTTAGTTAATTGTTCTTCGGTTTATGTGTTGTATGCGGGGTTCCGGTCAGCTCAGTGTTAATTTGCTAAAGCCTACACAATCGAAGCCACCAAATGGTACTTTAGATCGCAATTTGATGGCCCCAACTATCTAAAATACGCTCTAGACCGCCGCCTTCACCACCATCCCAGCAGGCGTATCCTCAACCTCAAACCCCGCAGCTTTAATCGCATCACGCAAGCGATCCGACTCTGCCCAGACTTTGTTTTGGCGGGCAGTCTTACGTTGTTCGACGAGTTCTAAAATGTGCGCAGGAATTTCGGTTTTCTTTGGTTCCCATTCCTTGAGGTTTAAGCCCAACATCTGATCGAAATAATCGAGCGTCGCTTTTTTGTCGGCGTCGCTGACATTCGATTTCAACATTTCCCACATCACCGCAATCGCCTTCGGCAAGTTCAAGTCTTGATTGACTTCCGTCTTGAAGCGGTCTGCGTACTCTTGGTTGATACCGCCACCGGTTGGCAAGTTGAAGTAGGTTTCACGCAGGCGATTCAAGCCTGTTTGTGAGGCTTTTAAAGATTCCCAGCTGAAGTTGAGTTGGCTGCGATAGTGCGCAGACAGACACAACCAGCGATAGGCGAGTGGGTCGATGTTGTCATCGATCAGTGTTTGCAAGCGTAAAAAATCACCGCTGGATTTTGACATCTTGCCTGCATCGATTTGCAAGAAGTAGCCGTGCATCCAGAAGTTAGCTAAGCGCGTGCCGTGGCAGGCTTGATTTTGGGCGATCTCATTACTGTGGTGAATCGCGATATGGTCTTCGCCACCGCAGTGGATATCGAACCAAGGTTCTAAATATTTGGCAGACATTGCCGAGCACTCGATATGCCAGCCTGGGAAACCTCGGCCCCACGGGCTGTCCCATTCCATTTGACGGGTGCTTCCTTCGGGGCTGAATTTCCACAGCGCGAAGTCAGTTGGGTTTTTCTTTTCACCGATCTCGACGCGTTTGCCTGCTTCTAAGCCTTCACGATTGAGACGCGCTAAGTAACCGTAGTCATCTTGTTTCGAGGTGTCAAAATAGATGCCGTCAGAGGTGCGATAGACATAACCTTTTTCTTCGATGACGCTGATGAAATCAATTTGTTCAACGATGTGATCGGTGGCTTTGCACCAAATCTTTGGCGCTAAAATATTTAAGCGCTGGATATCTTCTTTAAATGCGATTGTGTATTTTTCTGCGATTTCCCACGCGGTTTGTCCGGTACGGCGTGAGCCTTTTTCCATCTTGTCTTCGCCATCATCGCCGTCAGACACCAAATGGCCGACGTCCGTAATATTGACCACGTGGCGCACGTTGTAACCGTTGAGCTCTAAGGCTCGGCGTAAAACGTCTTCGAATAAATAGGTGCGTAAATTACCGATATGGGCATAGTCATACACCGTCGGACCGCAACAATACAAACCGACCCAGTCTTGATGGATGGGTGAGAAAGGGCGTAGGGAACGTTCCCAGTTGTCGTAGAGTTGCATGTCCATTTGTGTTTGATTTATTTAAATAATTAATTAATTGATTGATTGCGCCTCAGAAGGCCTGCCAAGTAATGTTTCTCATGAAGAGGCAAGACCGCTATTATCACCGAAATCGTCACTTTGCCCTATGACAGCGTATAAATTGCCTTCACTTTTTATTTAGTGATATATCGTTCTGTGCGGACTTTGTGCACCAGCGGCGAAAATCTTCTCGGTTTAACTCAAATTAATTGATATTGTCAGCCAAATTGCTACACTGAACTCATGCTTGAAGGCAAGTCGTTAGAGAATAAGCCTAAAAACTTTAGTTGCTCCAAGTTGATAGGAGCAGCAACCAATTCCAGTAGGTGAAGAGGGGAATTCAGGTGGCATGCCGCCTGCGCTCGCAGCATTCTGTGCGTACTAGCACAGATGGGCCCTGCAAAGGCGGCAAATTGAGCAATCGAATTCGTAGCACTCGCACCGAAATGGTGAACAAAAAACATAATGAAAGCTAATGCTCATGCGGCATCCCAAGCAAAATTAAGCGGTCAACTGAGGTTTTTTGAATAATAAAGAGATGCAAAATGGGGGATTTATGGGGGCGTCTTATCCCGCTGTGACCGATGCTGAATTGCGGGCACAATATCAACAAGCCGATCAGGCACAAGCCCGTAGAGTGCTGCGTTTTGCGGTGTGGCTTAGCTGGCCTTTGCTGTACATGGATTTTTGTTTATTGGGATGGGGGCAGAGCTTTGTTGTGATGGTCGTTTTGCGTGCTTCAGTAATTATGTCAGCATGGTGGCTTTTACGCCGTAGTGCGCGGACTCTGCTTTTTCCTCAATTGGAACTGCATCTATTTTATTGGGCAATTTTGGTGCTATCCGTACAGTTGGTTAGTGACTTCTTTTCGCCGCTAAATTACCTCGGACATTTTGTCATTGATGCTTGGATTTGTATCGTTGGTTTTATAGTTTTTCCTTTGCGTTCAAGCCATCTGCAAAAATTAATGTTTTCTTACTTGTTTGTTGTGACGGCACTTTGTTTAACCAAAATTTTTCCTTCTTTGGTGTATCAAGCAAGCATATTTTTTGTGCTGATCTTAAGCACTTACACGGGGCACGCGATCGCGGTTTATCTGCATAAACTTCGTTTGAAATTGTTAAGTGCGGAATTTGAATTGCAGCGGAAAGAAAATACGGATCCTTTGACCGGGGTGGCAAATCGGCGAGAGTTTTTGCGGAATATGGATAATGAGCTGCAAAGACATAAACGGCTTGGTAAAACTTTATCAGTATTGATTTTTGATATAGAACATCTCAAGCAAATTAATTCGCAGTTCGGCGCAGGCGCGGCTGACATGGTGCTGGTGGAAGTTAGTAAGCGTATGCAACGCGCGACCCGGAATTATGATTGCCTGGCTCGTTATGGAATGGAAGAGTTCGTCATATTATTGCCGGAAGCCTTGGCCGAAATTGCTGCAAAAATCGCTGCAAGAGCGCAGAATACAATTACCGCAATGCCAGTCGCCGTATCGGGCAAAGAAGTAAAAATCAATAGTAGTGTAGGTGTTGCTACCATGCAAGAAGATGACGATCTAGAGAGTCTGTTGAGACGCGCTGAAGAAGATTTAATGCGCGCTAAAAATTCTTTATCTGCCGAATTGAAACCCAATAATCATTCGCTGGTATTTGCTTAGTTAGATAAGTCTTTTGCAAATTCGGTTTTGTTGCAATCATCAAATTTGTTACTAGATGCTTTACAGCGATACTTGCTTCCTCTGCTGTAAGGTCTGTTAGGAACCTGTGTGTATGTCTTACGTACTTTATCTTTTGAGATTTCAACATGCATCTACACCGAGGCATCCAATATCGGTTTTCGTATTCGTTTATCTCTCGGAACTCTGGGTGGCATGGTGTTCGCCTGGTTTGTGATCCCAGAAAAAAATGATAATGTATTGCAATCTTTGTCACCGTTTGCTTTAGCGTTCTTGGCGGGTTATAGCGTAGAAATTTTATTTGCAGCAATGGACCGATTTTTAGTTGCATTTACCAATAAGTAGCATCGCGAAAGCGATAAATTTTTCAGAATAAGACGCAGAATATCGCGTCTTATTCTAACTCCCGCTCTAAAAAATCCCAAACACTAGAATCGGACATGGCCGCGACATTCAGACGCATATGGGTCGAGGGCAACTGATGTGGCGAAAACAAACTACCAGGAGCCAATAGAAAACCTTTTTCGAAGGCTTTTTCGGTCAGCGCGATGGTGTCTTTGCCAGTATCAACCCACAAAAACATGCCAGCCGGCGTGCGATATTCTACTTTCATTCCTATCTTCTCTACCCTGGCGGTCACTTCATCACGAGCGCTATCGAGTTTGCTGCGGATACGATCGACATGCTTGCGATAGTGACCTTCAGAGAGGACTTTGTGCACCACGCGCTCGCTGATTTCATTGGTCGTTAAACTCGATAACATTTTGCGGTCAGACAGTCGTATCGCCGTTTCGCGTGAGGTCGCGATAAATCCGACGCGCAAATTGGCTGCTAAGGTTTTGGAAAAACCGCCCAGATAAATCACGCGGTTGAGTTGGTCTAATGACGATAGTCGAGTCGCTGCTTGTACCGCTGAGCCCGGGTGCATATCACAGTAAATATCGTCTTCGACAATCATAAAATCATGCAGCTCTGCGGTTTTTAGAACCTGAAAAGCCTTGGCCGCCGATAAGGATGTGGAAGTCGGGTTGTGTAAAACCGAATGAATGATGTAGAGCTTAGGTTTATGCAGTGCGGCTAGTTCCGCTAACTTTGCCACATCAGGGCCGTCGTGTAACCGTGGAATGCCGATCACTTTTGTTCCTAATGTCGCGAACGTGCCGAACATTAAAAACCAAGCCGGATCATCAACAAAAATGGTATCGCCCGGTCGAGTGAATTCACGAGCGACCAAATCCAAAGCTTGTGTGACGCCATTCGTGGTAACAATTTGTTCTGGTGCGGCAGCGATCTCTAGCTCTGCCAACTTTAATTGTAATTGCTGACGGAATGGCAAAAAACCTTGCTGGGTGCCGTAATGCAGAAGCAAACTTTGATTCAAACGACTCACGGCGCGCAGACCATTGGCGACCAATTCCCCATCTAACCATTCATGCGGCAATAAGCCAGAGCCGGGCATTTTCTGCTGCGGCAGTTGACGCAGCATATTGCGCACTAACCAAACCACATCGGGTTGTTGCGAGCTAGGTATTTCCTGGGTATGTGAACTAGGGGCGTTGATCAAGGAGGCGCGTTCACGCACAAAAAAGCCTGAGCCTCGGCGTGATTCCAGATACCCGTTCGCGACCAAGCGGTCATAGGCCTCAACCACAGTAAAGCGTGACACTTTTTGTTCATCAGCAAACTGCCTGATCGATGGCATGCGAGAGCCGGTACGCAGGAGCTTGTCATCGATGCGGCAAGCGACAGAGCGGACGATTTGCTCTACCAAAGAGCCACCAGAGTCGCGTGAGACGACATTGCCTATCGTGAGTTTTGACGTTGAACGCATATGATGCCATCTCTTCTGTATTGGTTATATTGCCGTGACAGTGTGAAATCTATTTCTGTAATTGTATTGGTACTGTATTGGTTTTTGCGGGTAGGATAGCATAAAGCTTGGCCAGTCAGACTTGTGGAGAGTGGATTTCTGGTGGTATGTAAAAGACACAAAATTGCTTTTAATTTGTTACTAATTTTGCTCAACACTTGTAGTTTTTCCCCTTTTTATATCAAAAATACCTGTTCATTCTCAGTATTTGAGTTGTTTTTGAATTCCAGGGTGGTCGAGTCGTTGCTTGCCCCTTACAATGTTGGCTGTCCTTTATTTTGCATTGTCCAATAACCGCCAGAAGGGCGGAAATTTTATATAGGAATCCTTATGTCAGTTTATGAAAAATTAAAAGCTCTGAATATCGAATTGCCAGCGGTCGCGACACCAGCAGCTGCCTACGTGATGCATGCACAAACTGGGAATACCGTGTTTTTGTCCGGCCATATCGCTAAAAAAGATGGCAAGGTTTGGGTTGGTCAGTTAGGTAAGAATATGGAAACGGCCGAAGGTAAAGAAGCAGCACGCGCAATTGCGATTGATTTGCTGGCGACTTTGCAAGACGCTTGCGGTGGTGATTTGAATCGCGTTAAACGCATTGTGAAACTCATGAGCTTGGTGAATTCGACCTCAGAGTTTACGGAACAGCATTTGGTGACTAATGGTGCGTCTGAATTGATCGGTGAGATTTTTGGCGAACAAGGCAAACATGCGCGCTCCGCTTTTGGTGTGGCGCAAATTCCTTTGGGCGCTTGTGTTGAAATTGAAATGATTGCGGAGATTGCTTAATTTTGAAGGAAATCCTTTCCGTTTCGCGCTGTCGACTTTGACTTGAAACGGAAATTTTGTGAGTACAAGTTTGTGTCCTAATGCTTGCACCAGTTTGTTGTCTATTTTATGAAGTGAACCAAGATGAGCCTGCCAAATTTAAAACCAATAGAATGGAAATTTTCTGAACGCGCAGAACAGTTACAAAGTTCCGCTATCCGTGAAATTCTCAAAGTGACCATGCGTCCTGAGGTGATTTCTTTCGCGGGCGGTTTGCCTTCACCAGAAACCTTCCCAGTCGATCGTATGCGCGCCGCCTTCGATAAAGTGTTGGCAGAAAATGGCAAGACAGCCTTGCAATATGGTACGACTGATGGCTACGCACCTTTGCGTGAATTTATTGCCAAGTCCCTATCGACAGCCGATTGCACAATCACTGCCGATCAAATCATGATGGTATCGGGCTCGCAGCAGGGTCTTGATCTGATTGCTAAAGTGTTGGTCGACGAAGGTAGCAAAATTTTGGTGGAAACACCAAGTTACCTCGGTGCTCTGCAAGCCTTCTCTGTCTATCGTCCTGAGTTCGTATCGATAGAAATGGATGACAATGGTGTGGTTCCTTCCTCGGTCGCGGCCAAAGGAGATGGTGCTAAATTATTTTATGCTTTGCCAAATTTCCAAAACCCAACTGGTCGTACTTTATCGCTTGAGCGTCGTCAAGAATTGGTGGAAACCTGCGCACGCATGGGAATTCCGCTGATCGAAGACAATCCTTACGGCGATTTGTGCTACAGCGGCGAGCCTTTGCCTAAGCTCTTGAATATGAATCCAAATGGCGTTATTTATCTCGGTTCTTTCTCAAAAATCTTGACGCCAGGTATTCGCCTCGGCTACATGGTTGCGCCAGTACACCTGATTCGTAAGTTAGAGCAAGCCAAGCAAGCAACGGATTTGCATACTTCGACACTGACGCAAATGGCGGTGTACAAAGTGATTAAGGATGGATTCCTTGATGAGCATATTCCAAGTATTCGCCGGTTCTATTCTGCGCAATGTGATGTAATGTTGGCGGCGATGACGACCCATTTCCCAGAGGGTGTGAGCTGGACGCGTCCGATTGGTGGTATGTTCATTTGGGTGACTTTGCCTAAGCATATCCACAGCAAGGAATTGTTGGATGCAGCGATCGCTCAAAATGTCGCGTTTGTGCCTGGTGGCCCGTTTTACGCGAATGAAGCGGAAACGAATACTTTCCGCTTGAGCTTTGTGACGGTGTCGCCAGAACGTATCAATGAAGGCATTGAAAAAATTGGTAATTTGATCAAAGCACGCCTCTGATATTGAGGGATTATTCACGTTTTGTCAGTTCGTTGTTAGACGGCGCCATCTCAATAAAAAAACCCATCTTCGTGATGGGTTTTTTTATTGGCTATCTGTTCTTGTGGCCGACTTGGATAACTTAATTCAATAAATGCGCTGGCACACTCATTTCTTCCATTTTCGGCAAACTGATATTCAAACCCCACTCCGATGCTTTTTCTGCATCGATCAGTAATTTGCAAAAACCGTGCAGCAAACTTGTTTCTAGTTTTAGATCGACCGTCTCGCCTTTTTGAGTGATGAACTGCATCCACAGGGGGGCACTGGCTTTGAGATGAAACTTGATGGTCTCCAAGAGTAATGGGGTGTCGCCATGCAACGGCTTTCGCTTGTCCGCCTCAAAAGATTTACTGAAATTACCACTTTCTTTTATCGCATCGACCGCTTTTTGATGCTCATAATTGACCAATTCATCGCTGGCGAAAGCAGTTTCTGGGCGGTTTAAACGCATATGAGAAGTGATGGCTTCAATTAAAATCGGCCACAGTCTTTGCAACATGCGACGTGTGATGAAGATCTGGATTTGCTGTTTTTCTTGTTCAGCATCTTTTACAGAAAAACCAATTCTGAGCAAAATACGATCTTCAGCGGGGTGATAAGTTAGATTAAGTTGTTCGAGATGCATAAATTGTTGATGTAGCGCAAAGCGCTTAGAAATTTTGGTGAAGTTGGTTCTTGAAAACTGCTTTTACCACCTAATCTAACAATCAATTAATCATTGAAACCGTTTTAGGAGGCATTATGCGCTTGGATAAATTAACGACAAAATTGCAAGAAGCTTTGGCAGACGCACAGAGTCAAGCAGTGGGTAATGATAACCAATATATAGAGCCCGTGCACGTCTTACTTGCTTTAATCAATCAAGATGATGGCGGGGCGCGTTCATTATTACAACGTGCAGGCGTCAACATCAACGGTTTACTAAGCAGTCTAAAAGCTGCCTTAGATCGTATTGCAAAAGTCACAGGAACCGACGGGCAGGTTCAAATTGGGCGCGAGTTGATGGGTTTGTTAAACCTCGCGGACAAAGAATCACAAAAGCGTGGCGATCAGTTTTTAGCGAGTGAAATGGTCTTGCTCGCCCTAGTCGATGATAAGTCGGAGGCGGGCAAGTTGGCACGTGAAAATGGATTAACCCGCAGTGCTTTAGAAGCGGCAATTAAAGGTGTACGTGGTGGTGCTAGTGTGGACTCGCCCGAAGCAGAAGGTCAGCGTGAAGCCCTAAAGAAATACACTTTAGACCTGACTGAACGTGCGCGACTTGGCAAGCTCGATCCTGTGATTGGTCGTGACGATGAAATTCGTCGTGCCATCCAGGTTTTACAACGTCGCAGTAAAAATAATCCAGTGTTGATCGGTGAGCCAGGTGTAGGTAAAACCGCGATCGTCGAAGGTTTGGCACAGCGTATTGTGAATGGCGAAGTACCAGATAGTTTGAAGTCAAAGCGCGTACTCTCACTTGACATGGCAGCCTTGTTGGCCGGCGCAAAATTCCGTGGTGAATTTGAAGAACGCTTGAAAGCCGTACTCAAAGAAATTGCGATGGACGAAGGTCAAACCATCGTCTTCATCGACGAGTTGCACACCATGGTCGGCGCGGGTAAAGCCGAAGGTGCAATGGATGCGGGGAATATGCTAAAGCCTGCGTTGGCGCGCGGTGAATTGCATTGCGTAGGTGCGACCACATTAGATGAGTATCGCAAATACATAGAAAAAGACGCGGCGTTAGAACGTCGCTTTCAAAAAATTATCGTCGATGAACCTAGTGTAGAAGCGACCATTGCGATCTTGCGCGGTTTGCAGGAGAAGTATGAAGTTCATCATGGTGTCGATATCACTGATCCAGCGATTGTCGCGGCGGCTGAATTATCACATCGCTATATTACCGATCGCTTTTTGCCAGACAAAGCCATCGACTTGATCGATGAGGCTGCGGCAAAAATTAAGATAGAAATTGATTCTAAGCCTGAGGTCATGGACAAGCTGGATCGTCGCTTAATTCAATTGAAAATTGAAAAAGAAGCGGTCAAACGTGAGAAAGATGAGAGCTCCAAAAAGCGTCTGGTCCTAATTGAAGAAGAGATCAAAAAACTCTCGCGTGAATATGCCGATTTGGAGGAAGTGTGGAAAGCTGAAAAAGCGATGGTTCAAGGTAGCACCCACATCAAAGAAGAGATAGAAAAAGTTCGTCTGCAAATGGAAGATGCTAAGCGTAAAGGCGATTGGCAAGCCATGTCAGAACTCCAGTATGGCCGTATGCCTGAGCTGGAAGCGCAATTAAAATCCGCCGATTTACAAGCAGCGAAAAATGCCGAAACAGGCGGCAAACCAAGATTGTTGCGCACACAGGTTGGTGCTGAAGAAATCGCAGAAATCGTCTCTCGTGCAACCGGCATTCCCGTCTCTCGTATGATGCAAGGTGAAAGGGAGAAATTGTTGGCGATGGAAGATGCATTACACAAGCGCGTAGTCGGCCAGCATGAAGCGATTACTGCTGTATCCGATGCAATTCGACGTTCACGCGCAGGACTCGGTGATCCAGGACGCCCGTATGGTTCTTTCTTGTTTTTGGGGCCAACTGGCGTGGGTAAAACCGAGTTGTGCAAAGCCCTCGCGAATTTTATGTTCGATACCGAAGAGTCTTTAATTCGTATCGACATGAGCGAGTTTATGGAGAAGCATTCCGTCGCCCGTCTAATCGGTGCGCCACCAGGTTATGTTGGCTACGAAGAGGGCGGTTATCTTACCGAAGCCGTACGCCGCAAACCGTATAGCGTGATCTTGCTCGACGAGGTAGAAAAGGCGCATCACGATGTGTTCAACGTCTTGTTGCAAGTGTTGGATGATGGTCGTATGACGGATGGTCAAGGACGTACGGTCGACTTCAAAAATACCGTGATCGTCATGACTTCAAACCTAGGATCACATCAAATTCAAGCGATGGAAGGCAGTGATCCAAGCGTGATTAAAATGGCGGTGATGGGTGAAGTGAAATCACATTTCCGTCCAGAGTTCATTAATCGTATCGACGAGATTGTGGTTTTCCATGCGCTCGACGCGAAGAATATAGGCGCAATCGCTAAGATACAGTTAGAAACCTTGAACAAACGCCTGATACAAATGGATATGGGTTTGCAAGTCACTGACGCTGCCTTGTTGAAAATCGCAGAGGCTGGTTTCGATCCTGTCTACGGCGCGCGGCCATTGAAACGTGCGATTCAGCAAGAGATAGAAAATCCTTTGTCTAAGCTCATGTTGCAAGGAAAATTTGGGCCTAAGGATGTGATCGTGGTGGATGTCTTGGATGGTGCTTTAGTGTTTAAATAAGTAAGATGAAACGTAGTGGTAAAACAAAACCGCAAAAGCAATTTTGAGGTTTTGTTTTTTGTGGGCTTTTTGTGTATATTCTGGTGATGAGGCAGGAGCGACTAAATTACTTTGCATCAAGGATGGGTAGAACCGATTCCGCAAAATTAAGGATAACTAAATGTAGGGCGGGTGCAACCCGCGCCGCCAGAAAATGGTACATCTCA
>JAYVHZ010000577.1:0-2907 GCA_043770645.1 Undibacterium sp.
CTAGTGATTGCAAAAATGCGAAGCGCCTACAGGTTAAAGAACCTGATCGCTGGATTGATGTCACGTGGGGTGAGGATCTCAACCGCCGATTTGATTGCCGCATCTCCGTCACTGTCAACAACGAGCGTGGAGCGCTCGCCAGAATCGCCGCGGAAATTGGCGAAGCCGACGCTAATATCATTCATGTCAGCATGGAAGACGGCGAATCCAAAGATATGACGAGGATACATTTCACCATACAGATTGATGACCGAGTTCACCTCGCGCGGATTATCCGCAATGTCAAACATCTCAATGGTGTCAGTAAAATCCGCCGCGAATATTCGTAAGCGTAGACAAGTTCAATATTTTTCATACAGACGGATCACGACGACGATAGCCCTTTGCGCTACCGATCAATGCAATCAATATCAGATCTTCGCCGGATATTGCACATCCAAGATAACTAATTCATCGGTACCATGAGGTGTTTTCAAACTGACGGCATCGCCTACTCTGGCTTTGGTAAGTGCGCGTGCGACTGGAGAAATCCAGCTGATTTTGCCATTTAATGGGTCAAATTCATCGACACCGACAATGCGTATTTTGGTCACCTCGCCGTCTTGATTTTCATATTCCACGGTAGCGCCAAAAAAAACCTGATCGGTTCCAAAATGCACGGTAGGATCAACAATCTCTGCAAGATCAAGTCGCTTCGTTAAAAAACGAATCCGGCGATCAATTTCTCGCAATCGCCGCTTACCGTAAATATAATCACCGTTTTCAGAACGGTCACCATTGGATGCGGCCCAAGAGACGATCTTGACAACTTCTGGGCGATCATTGTCGATCAAATTCAACAGCTCTGTTTTCATTCGATGATGACCTTCGGGCGTCAAATAATTCTTGACGCCCGGCGGAATTGGCGGCGCGCCGAATTCATCCTCGTCATCCTGATCGGTCTCTTTTACAAAGTCTTTATTCATTTTTTGACCACATCAAAAATACATCGAAGGCTGGATTTTACTCTGTTCGTCACGATCTTGAGATACGCAAATCAAGGAACCTACCTTTATCAACAAATCTCCTGCATAGCAATGAGTTTAATAGACCCAATTTGTTCTCAAACTCGCCGCATTTCTTTGAACTTTATATCATGGCACTTTATTTCCTAGGTGCATCATGCAATAATGCTTTGTCAGCAGACTATCGAAAAACTGCATTGACAAGTGAACGCTACCTGTCTGATTTACATGGTGATTTACACTAATTTTAAATACGCAGAAAGATTTGCATGTCCGAAAACGCCCGCATCAAATTACTCGTGGTAGACAGTCATCCTGTAGTCCGTGCCGGCATAGAATTCTTTATTCGAGATAACAATGAGATCGCCATCGTCGGCGAGGCGGCAAATGGACAAGACGCGCTAAAAATGGCGCGTCAAATTGATGTCACGATGATACTGATAGAAATTGCCCTCAATGACCGCAACGGCATCGATATCCTCAAACAGATCAAACGTGAATTCCCTGGAATTAGCCTCATCGTCTTTTCTTCACACCGAGAAGATCAATACGCGATTCGAGCCTTAAAGGCTGGAGCATCAGGCTTTCTAAGCAAGCATGCGACCGGTCATGAGTTACGCAGTGCGATTAAGCAAGTCGCCTCAGGACTTAAGTTCATCAGCCCAGAATTGGCGCAGGAGATGGCTAATAACTTAAACAATGAACACCCAAATGAGCCGCACAAGATATTATCTGATCGTGAATATCAAACCATGATCATGATCGCCTCTGGCAAAAGCGTGAGTGATATTGCAAAAGAATTGTCATTATCGGTCAAGACCATCAGCGAGTATCGCTCGCGCATTCTGCTCAAGATGAAACTTCGCCACAACGCCGAATTAACACATTATGCAATCAAGAACGAACTGGTAGAATGAAGTACAAGTAGAGGGTCAAAAGCTGCCATCGACTAACATCTTGAATGGCAATACGAGATAAGGTAATTCATTGATTTTGCTGAAAGCGTATCATGTCCGACAAGTTAAACCCAACTCCTCCAAAGTCGCCAACTGACATTGCCCGCGAAACGTTTAAACGACTCGCACTCGAACGGATCGCTCCCACGCCAGAAGCTTATCGCCGAATTTATGTTGAGATCTCAGGCGTCAATGACGAAGACGCGGTCAAAGTTGAAGTCCCACAAGTACGCTCGATCGATGAACTATTACCAACTGACGCTGAAAATCTACTCAATAGTTTCGCCAAAACTCTACAAAAATCCAGTGGCGAATTAGCGAGTTTTGGGCATCGCTTTACGCGGGCATTAAAAGCGAAAAATTGGGATGACTATGCCAAAGGTCTTGATGAATTAGCCTCGAAAGTAACGACCAAGCCGAGCAATTCAAATCCCATCGAATTAGTCGATCCAATTGCACCACTCGCAAGTCCAACAACCAGAAAAATATCCTTGGTCGACGACGACAACGGCGGCCAAAAAGAATCTATCCTTAAAGATTTGCTTTTCCGAACTCTGGGCATGGCCTTAGCGTCCCTACTCAAAGCGACACCTCAGCTGGCCGCCGAATCCGAGTCGATCGCGGGTGCCATCAAAGTTGCGGGCAATGAATCCGAGCTCAACCATATCAGCGCCCGACTCAAACAACTCTGCTTCCAAATCGAGTTAAAGAGTGGCGACACCGCAGAACAACAAGAGCTACTGCTTCGACTATTTGCGCTTTTATTAGAAAATGTTCGTGAATTACTTGACGACGACAACTGGTTACGAGGTCAGATTGAAGTCGTGCAACATCTCATCTCTGGCCCAATCGATCATCGCGCATTACAAGAAGCCACGCGCAGCTTAAAGGATGTCATCTATAAACAAGGCGTGTTAAAACACAGCCTCGCTGAATCAAAAACGTCA
>JAYVHZ010000578.1:0-11718 GCA_043770645.1 Undibacterium sp.
CGAAAAGTTTAATGTATTCGAATAAATTCGCGAATATAGTTCACACATGACATGCCACGCCGACTGGTGCGTCAACATGTTTGATCGTCAGGTAATGACATCGGGCCAAACTAGGGTTGAGAAATAATAGAAGTGCCGCAGAAACGCAAGCATTGGAAATCGAAGGAATTTGGTGCGACCGACAGGAATCGAACCTGTATTGCGAGCTTCGGAAACTCGTATCCTATCCGTTGGAAGACGGTCGCGTGTGCAATTGTTTGCAGAGCGCTATTGTAGCGGTTAGCGGCGGTATATGCATAGGCTATGTGAAGCATTTTGTACTTCGATTCAATACTTCTTGTTTTTTTATGCACAAATTTAATTACATACTCTCCTCAATGTTTACATTTCATTGGTATCAGCTTGATATTGAGACATAAGCGAAAAAATACACCTTCAATTTTTGTAAACTCTAGATGATAGGATTTCGTAATTCTTTACTATTTTGTGGATTTCTTCCGGTTTTGAACCGACTCTAGGTATGTAAAAGCCGATTTTTCATTCCAAAACACAAGCTTTAGCTCTATAATCTGATGTTTTATGCTTAGCCACAAATATGGCGCGGCAAGCAAACTTCACATTATTTTTGTATTGAGGAAACCATGAGCGACGCCCACGACGAACACGAATCAGCGATTAAGACGCCTAAACAACTCATCGTTGCTGTTCTTGCTGGATTTATAGTTCCTATTATTATTATTGTGTTATTGGTCAAGTATGTTGCCAGTGACCATACTGTTGGTGCAGGCTCCAATGCGCAAACACCAGAAGCCATCGCAGCACGCATCAGTCCAGTGGCAAATGAAGGCTACACGTTGATCGATGCAAATGCACCGAAAGTTTTGCAGACTGGCGAAGCGGTTTATAAGGCTGCTTGCCTTGCATGTCACGCGAGTGGTGCTGCAGGAGCCCCGAAATTTGGTGATATTGCTGGATGGGCGCCCCGTATTGCTCAAGGTTACGACACAGTCTTGAAACATGCGATCGAAGGTATCCGTGGTATGCCAGCAAAAGGCGGCAATGCGGACCTCGATGATATCGAAGTCGCGCGTGCCGTAGTTCATCTTGTCAACGCCAGCGGTGGTAAGTTTAAAGAACCAGAAGTCAAAGTTGCTGCGGCCTCTGCAGAAGCGACTGCAAAATAAATCGTTCTCGGTTTAAGATCAAAAAAAAGCCAGTCGATTGACTGGCTTTTTTATTATCTGCAACTTCTACTGTGTTACAGAGGGCTTTTACAAGAAACCTCTGCACAACCGTCGCGAGCAGTCGAAGTTTGGATCGAGAAGCGCACCTCTGCTAGAGCAATGGATACCATCGCAGATTCAAAATTCGGTCGCGCAGTTGGCTGTGCAGAGCTAACTACAAAGAGGCAGCTAATTCTGCCCCTTCTTTGATAGCACGTTTCGCATCCAACTCTGACGCTAAGGCAGCACCACCAATTTTGTGAAACTTTGGCCCCGCTTCATTTGATTGTTCAGGCATTAATTCCGTTAAGGATTCTTGACCTGCACACAAAATTACGTGATCCACATCCAAAATTTGCACCTGGCCTCCGACACAAATATGCAAACCCTGATCGTCAATTTTTTGATAATCGACACCCGCTAACATTTTGACTTTATTACGCTGCAAAGTCGCTCTGTGCACCCAGCCCGACGTCTTGCCTAATCCTGCACCAACTTTGCTAGCTTTACGCTGCAACAGATAAATATCCCGAATCGGATGGGGCTCTTCGGGCTTGATCAGTCCACCATTTTGTTTGGCTTGCAGATCAATTCCCCATTCGCCCAGCCAGGTCGACAGAGGAATTGGTAAAGGCGTATTGGTATCGTGCAAAAGATATTCCGCCACATCAAAGCCAATGCCACCCGCACCAATGATGGCAACCTTTTTACCGACCGGCTTTTTATGCAAGATCACATCGAGGTAAGACATCACTTTTGGATGATTCACGCCTTCGATTCTTGGTGTACGTGGGGTGATGCCAGTGGCGACGATGATGTGATCAAAGCCCTGTGCGATCAATTCTTCACGCGTGACACGCTTACCCAAATGTACTTTCACACCTGTGATCTCTAAGCGCTTGGTGAAGTAGCGCAGAGTCTCTTTAAATTCTTCCTTACCCGGAATTTGCATGGCAATTTTAAATTGTCCACCAACACTATCCGAACTATCAAACAAGCTAACGTCATGGCCGCAGCTCGCCGCCACGGTGGCAGCAGACAAGCCCGCCGGACCAGCACCGACGACCGCCACCCGCTTTGCGACTGCTTTTTTCAGATACTGTAATTCAGTCTCATGGGCTGCCCGTGGATTCACTAGGCAACTGGCACGTTGATTCGAAAACGTATGATCGAGACAAGCTTGGTTACAGGCGATACAGGTATTAATTTCATCGACTCTTCCTTCGGCCGCTTTTTGCACAAATTCAGGATCAGCTAAAAACGGACGCGCCATCGACACCATATCGGCGACACCACTGGCAATAATGTCCTCCGCTTGCGCTGGCATATTGATACGGTTAGAGGCAATCACCGGGATCGATACGGCTTCTTTCAATCGCCCTGAAACCGCGGCGAAAGCCGCACGCGGTACCGAAGTGACGATGGTCGGTACACGCGCTTCATGCCAACCGATGCCGGTATTAAACAAAGTCACACCAACTTTTTCTAAGGCTTGTGCGACGGCGACCACTTCATCCCAACTATTGCCGCCTTCCACCAAATCCAAGATCGAATGACGATACATGATAATGAAATTTGCGCCGACTGCCGCGCGTACTCGACGTACGATTTCGACGGGTAAACGCATGCGGTTTTCGATACTACCGCCCCAGCGATCCGTTCGTTGATTCGTGCGCACACACAGAAATTGATTCAGCAGATAACCTTCGCTACCCATGATTTCAACACCATCATAGCCAGACTTTTGCGCCAGTTTGGCACAACGCACGTAATCACGAATCGTGCTTTCTATGCCGGCTTCGGTTAGGGCTTTTGGTTTAAATTTTGAAATAGGGGCTTTTTTGTCGGAGGCAGAGACAATGAAAGAATGATAACCGTAACGGCCAGAATGCAAAATCTGCATCACGATCTTGCCACCTTCTTCGTGCACCGCGCGGGTCACTTTACGGTGATTGAAGATATCGCCCAAGCTATTCATGGTGCCACCAAATGGCAGTAGCCAACCGCGTCGATTGGGCGAAATACCTCCAGTCACGATCAAACCGACACCACCGCGTGCACGCTCTTTGAAGTAGGCGGCCAACTTGCCATAGTTATAAAAACGGTCTTCCAAGCCTGTATGCATAGAACCCATCATGACGCGATTGCACAATTGGGTAAAACCCAAGTCCAAAGGTTCTAACAGATGAGGGAAATGTGGATTAGCCATGAGGTTGCCTATGGTAGAAAACAAGATTGGACAAGAATACACAAGCTGACGGCAAATGGCGACGATTTACCTAGGTGAGATTCTCTAAAATGCACAAGGTAATAACAGTTCCTCCAAGCCCACGCCTATGACTAGACGAAGGCTTTCAGAATATCCAAGGCAATCAAAGGCTGCACGTTGAATGCGCTGAAATCATCTTGGAAATAGCTTTTGTAGGCGGGAAATTGATCAAGCTCTTCTACACTGATCTGACGAAATCCCATATTCCAATGCATGAAGGCGCGATCGGCAATACTTTGCTCTAGCAACAAAGCGACATGCTCATGGCGCGGATCGGCTTTGATATAGTCGAAGGTTTGATGCACCTGCTCGGCCTCACCTTCCAAGACTTGCAGGAAACGACGATTGGCATACAACAAATGCCCCGTAATCGTATGCGCGGTATTATTTCTGACCGCATGACTATGGATAGCTTTCAACACCGACTCATCGCCAACTAAACGACTAGCGTAGACTAATTGGATCAGGCTCATGGCAACTCCCGCGTAGAATGATTTTTTCCATTCTACGCCTGAAATCTAACGCAACCAAATAGGAGTTTAAATTGGCGCCCCCGGTGGAATCGCTGGTAATGGTCGCAATTTCACGCTAGTCGGATTACGCAAATACGTCTGTATCAAATCGGCGGCTTGCTGACGACTACTCGCGCTACTGCCTTTACCAGGATTTTTTTGCAACCAGAGAGCGAGTTCGTTCACGCTTTGACGCACTTCCGCCTGAACTTGCGGATGCAAACGCGCGCCATCGATCAGATTTAATACGGCATCGAGTACGACCCAGTTAGCCGCCAATTGCACCGCTTCGCCAGCAATCACTTTGGGTGCTACGGCATCACGTTTCCAAGTTTGCTCAAAAACCTGTTTGAATAATTCAGCTACACCCAATTGTTGCGCATCGCGGGCTTGCTGCCAGGCCAGACGATTTATTTTTGCGGCATCAAACAGAAATAAACTGCTCTGTGCAGCGCCAGCTTCGACCGCAGATAAGGCATCAAACACCACATTCATGCGCCCTGCAAAATATTCTGGCGTGCGACTATAACCTTCTGATTGCGGCGTCAAAATATCCAACACATTTTTGGGCAAGGCCAAATTTTCTGCGCGCAAACTACTGATCATTTTTTGCAGAGCTTGTCTTTGTATCGCCGCTGGCACTGGCTTGGCACCAGCCTGTACACACCCTTCGTCGACATCTTGTGCCAAACCATATTCATATTCAGCGCCAGCGATCAAACGTGCGACCGCTTCGGTCTGGTAGCGGTGCAACAAATAAACCGGCACCAAGCGCGCTTCTAATTCACCCAATTGTCTTTGCGGTGGTAAGACCGCGGTCGAAAAATTGTCGAGCGCACGCTGACGCACGGTCATCAATTGATCATAGGTCTTCATTGAATCGGCACCAAAATCCCACAACAAACCATTCGGGTGCGCCGCACCCGGTGAGCGCGAATCGCTATCGGCGACATATTGCAAACCGGCAGCCTTGGCCTCACTGCGTAATGCCGCCAAAGCTTGTGCTTCATCTTGCCCAGGGAAGTTCGCATACAAATGCTTGATCACAAAATCATCCCAAGGGCCAACGCCCACGCCGTAAGCGTTGTTTAATTCTGGTTCGCCCTTGCTGTTAATACTCATGATAGGGTGAGGATAATCCATCACCGAACCATTGCCCTGGCGACTTGGCGCGAAATTATGGGCGATGCCCAAGGTGTGACCTACTTCATGAGCCGACAGTTGGCGCAATCGTGCTAAGGCCATTTGCTCTGCCGCATTTTTCTTTTCTGCATTGGTCAATTTGCCATACGGTGCTAACAGACTCTCCGCAATCAAAATATCTTGTCTTACCCGTTGCGAACCTAACGTCACGGCACCCTTAATAATTTCACCAGTGCGTGGATCGCTCACGGCATTCCCATACGACCACCCGCGTGTCGCTCTATGTACCCACATGATGGTGTTGTAACGAATATCCATGGGATCAACGCCTTCAGGCAACAACTCGACTCGATAGGCGTCTTTGAAACCAGCTTTTTCAAACGCACTACCCCACCAACGTGCACCGTCTAGTAGCGCAGAACGAACAGGCTCGGGAGCGCCGCGATCAAGGTAATACACAATCGGTTTTTTCACCGTACTGATCGCCGCATTCGGATCGGTTTTTTCGAGGCGATGACGCAACTGCCATTGCACCGTAATGCTGTCTGCCAAAGGGGTGGCGAAATCCATGCGCTCGCTATCGATGCCGCCGGAACCGGGATGATAAACACGTGGCGTGTAAGCTTCCGGCAAACGGATCAAACTCACATGCTGATGCACGCGCAAACTTTTTGCATCAGCGGCAACCTGACGTACATATTGTCCTTCACCCGCTCCTGCAAAAGTTAGTAGAGCTTCTAGCTCTGTATTATCGGGAAAACTTTTTGCCTGTTGGCTCAACACCGCACTGCGTTTTTCATCCACGGCATAATTACCTTGACGAGTGCGATTCAAGCTGTCTGCCACACCATGCCGATCAGCCAGTAAAAAAGAGGAAAAATCAATCAGGTGGGCATTATTTTCGCTCGCCAAAATGTCCCCAGCCCACAACACCGCGCCGGCAAAAGCCTCACGCACGGAGGCGCGTTCATCGGCATTGCTTGAATTAGCGATAAAGCGCGTGTTCTCTTGAACTAAAAAAAGACGTTTACCATGCCGTTCAAAACGCACTAATTTGGTACTTCCGACTTGTCCACGATCTAGGCCCACATCATTTGATCCTAGTCCAAACGGCAAGGATGTCACCAACAAGAAAGCTTTATCCAGTTGAGTAATAGACATCAACACTTTCGCCTGCTCGGCTTGAGTCCAGATATCAAACAGACCAGCCTGTTTTTTCATGCCTGCAGTTTGTTGTGAGAACGATTGCGCAGAACCAATACTCACTGTATTTGGGTTGGCAGCGACAGGTGCGACCTGCGCGGCCAACTGTGCTGATGGTGTCACTAGCAATAGAACAATACTGGAAGCAAGGAGCTTCAACACAAATTGTGATGGTAGGGCTGACGACAAAACAGGCATAGCTTTCCTTTAAGACGATGCATTAGAGGGACTTGGACAACACTAAAATCAATTTAGTTGCCACTATATTCGGAAGAGACAAGCAAAAACAGTCAGAATAAATAACAACTGACTATGATTAATATTATTTATAAAAATTAAGCTTTTGAATCAAGGATTTCTAAACAACAGTATGCGATTTTATACGACGCAAACATAGCAAAATTCAGTGCCGACGGTGCGAGTTTGCTACAATCAAAGCAAATAAAATAATGATACGAATCGATATGTTGACTCTTCGCATTCCATTTTTTCTTATTGCTGGCTTTTTGTTACTGGGCTTAAGCCTTCAACAAGCATGGGCACAAGAAGTCGTGGATTTGCAAACGATAGAAGAATTCGACCATCAAGGAAAACCGGTTCCACTGGCCAAAGCGAGCACCGAGCTGCTCAGCTACATCGAAAAAAATCTCAACATCAGCTTCAACGTAAAACGAGTCCCGTGGAAACGTGCGATGGACAATGCATTACAGAGAGACATCGTTTTGATGGGCATGTCGAAAACAACAGAGCGTGCCAAAAAATATGCGTTTTCCGAGCCAATCAATGCCAACGGCAACTGGCTTATTACCCGTTGCGACGCGACGTTTACCTTCGACAGTTTGCAAGATTTACAAGGCAAATTAGTTGGCATTGTGAGCGGCACCAGCGCTGGTGAGGCATTTGACCTGCAAATGAACAAAATGTTCAGAATTGAAAATGACATTGGTGCGGGTATCTCTCGCCTGAAAAAATTAATGGCAAAACGGGTGGATGCGCTAGTCTGGTATGGCATCACCAGCGATGTCAAAGAAATGCAATTTATTCTCAACCGCAATTATGCGATACAGCATTTCAACAATGACACAGGCAGTGCAACGCCCTTTTGTGTTTTGCCCAAGCCCGTCTCAATTGTGACCAATCATTTCGCCATGCGGATCAATCCAGACAATCAAAAATTATTGGATCGCATCAATCAAGCGCTGAACAAAGGCCGTAAAGAGGGAGCAATTACGCCGCTGCGCGCAACAAATTTAGATTAATCCGCTACACTGCCAGCTGATCAATGATTTAGGCAGAATTCGCAATGACAAGCACTGCAACGATACAAGGAAAATTTGTGCATGGTTCGACCATGCGTCATGTCATCAACATGACTGCGACTGGGTCGATTGGATTAATTGCCGTGTTTTTGGTCGACGTATTAAATCTTCTATATATCTCTCAACTTGGAAAGGCAGAACTGGCTGCCGCGATTGGCTATGCTAGTACATTGCTGTTTTTTCATACGTCGATAGGCATAGGACTTTCCATCGCCACCACGGCGACCGTGTCGCGGGCCATTGGCAGTGGTGATGTAAGGCTGGCAAAACAGTTAGCCGCCAGTTCACTTTTTCTCATCGCTGGCATCAGTTTTGTGTTGGTGATTATTTCCTATCCGCTCTTAGAACTTTGCTTGCAGCTACTTGGTGCTCAAGCGGAAACTGCCCAGCTCGCACAACGCTTTTGCATGATCGTTCTGCCGTCAATTCCTTTGCTTAATTTAGGCATGGGATTGAGTGGATTACTACGTGCGACAGGTGATGGCAAACGCGCGATGTATGTCACGTTGGGCGCGGCGGCGGCCACTGCGATATTAGATCCCTTATTTATTTTTAGTTTTGGTCTCGGCTTAGATGGTGCCGCCTATGCCAACATCTGTGCTCGTTTGGTGCTCGTCAGTATTGGTTGTTACGGCGTCTTTAAAATTCATCATCTCTACGCGCAGCCAGACAAAGTCGTCTTTCAACGTGGCGTCAAAGCCTTTGCCAGCATTGGCATCCCTGCTATTTTGACGAATGTCGCAACCCCATTTGGGAATGCAGCAGTCACCGCCGTGATTGCCAAATATGGCGATCAGGCGGTCGCTGGTTGGGCGGTCATTTCGCGCTTAATTCCGATGGCATTTGCTGGTTTGTTTGCACTTTCGGGGGCAATCGGCCCTATTCTTGGGCAGAACCTAGGGGCGAAACGCTTCGACCGATTGCACTCCACCATGCGTGATAGTTTACGACTGACTTTGATCTATGTTTTGATCGTTTGGTTTTTATTGGCGGTTTGCAGTCACCTGATCGCTCGCGCTTTTGACGCGCAGGGTATGGCGGCGGAAGTCATCGTATTTTTTTGCATATTCGTCGCCGGCAGTTTTTTATTTAATGGCTGCCTATTCGTCGCCAATGCGGCCTTTAATAATCTTGGATTTCCGCTGTATTCCACCATGCTCAACTGGGGACGTTCGACCTTGGGAGTGATTCCTTTCGTCTGGTTTGGCGGACTATGGTTTGGTGCACGGGGTGTGATTGCTGGCTATGGTCTAGGCGTGGTGTTCTTCGGTGCCGCTAGTGTCTGGCTGTGTTTTCGAGTATTGGACAGAATAGAACGGTCCGATCGGACATAAAAAAACACCAGGGAATTTATTTTTCACCTGGTGTTTTCTAACTATCCGAAAATAAAATATCTATTGCGTCACAGTGATTTTGAAAGTTTGCGTCTTGCTCTGATTATTACTATCGGTAATTTTGAGCACCGTGTTGTAAGTACCGACTTTGCTATAGGTATGTAACAAAAGGGGAAGCGTTGATGCTGGTGTGTTATCACCGAAACTCCATTCGTATTTAGTCACCTGAGCACCTACCATCGCTGTCGATTTTCTGGCATCAAAACTCACATTCAATGCAGCCTTTCCTGTCAATGCCGACGTTGTGACAGCAATCACTGGTGGTGTCATCACATATAAAGGCGCTGCCCCTGTGATGAGATATTGCCCCAAACTTCCGTAAGTGGAATAGCCATTGGTTTTTGGATCGCCTTTACCCACTGCGCTGATCTTCAAATAATAGATGCCGCCAACCGTTATCTTGGTGCTTAGTGTCGTCCCTAGCGTTGTTAAAACATTCGAAGTTGTGACCACTTTACCGGTGGCATCTAGCAGATCCATTTGTGCATCAAGATTTCCACCGAACGCCGAAACCGCTAAGCTAAGATTAAGAGTCCCTGCGCCAGCGGTCAATTTGAATACATCGACATCTGCTGTTTTTTCGACGATGCCAGCTGCATTGAGATTGTTTAAACCATTACTGGAAACGCTAGTCATCGCCGTTGCTGTTGCGGTGGTGTTACCAACATCATCCACACGAGGATTCAAGCCGCGTTTAAGCATAATGGCATAGGCATCGTCTTTGTTCGTTGCGCCGGTAAATTCGCCTTTTGCCCATTGTCCTAAATTCTTGTAATAGCCCACGCCCATAATCGGTGCCCAGCCAGTTTCACCATCGCCGTGACCTGTGTAATAGCCGACACTAGCAGTACCTTGGTGATACAGTCCGAGAGTGTGACCAAGCTCATGCGAGACGCAATCCGCGATGTATTTTTCTGAATTGCCTAAATTGTTTTGGAAACAAAATGCGGGCGGATTACTCAAATTGATTGTTCCAAATGAATTCAAATACGCATAACCACCTGCTTGATGAACCCGATTAGTAATTACAATCGACGTACCTGTTTTACCAACCAGACTTGTCGGTGGCTCAGTCGTGATATTGACGTCAAAAGCTGAAAAATCTTCTTTGATCCGCGCCCAAATTTTTTGAATCATGGTTTGCTCAGCAGTGCTAAACGTGCCCGTATTTTTATCCAAATCAAAAGCGGGGTCTTTGCCGGAGCCTTTGAAATTGAGATACATAATCCGACTTGACTCAGGCTTACTTTGCAACTTAAAAGTTTGATCTAAGGGGTAAATATTGTTGCTGACTGCATTTGTCGCCGTAAGTGTATTGCCAACAATGGCCAAAGGAGTATTTTGCACTTCAACAATTGCGGGCGTGGCCAGCGTACTATCAACGCCACTATCAATGGTCAGTAATCGACCTTTGCGATCAATATGCAAACTCAAATCGCTCAGCATCAACTGTTTTAGGCCATCAGATGTCATGCCATACCATTGAGCGACCGACGCGATATTGTCACCGAGTATCTCAATTGCACGTTGCCCGGATGCGATCTCTGGCAAATCTATTCGACTAAATGGCGCGTTTTCCACGCTACCTTCTGCGCTACTTGGAACAAAGTCGCTAGCAGGTGCTATTTGCGCTAAGAATTGCGCGCGCTCTTGGTCGCTTTGTTTAGTTGCAGCATCTGCGGCATCCGCTTTATTGGCTTGTGCTAAAACCGATTCAGGTTTTTGGCCAGATGAGGTTTTCTGATCCAATTTAGAATTGCCTGTTACCATCGCAGACAAACGATTGGCAGAGTCAATCACACTAGACAGAGAATTGTTGATATTTTCTACGAAGTAGATGCCCGCGCCTACTAGCAACACAAGCACTAATGCACTGACAGCAGCGCGTCCCGATTGGGTTGTGAGTTTCATTATTTTCTCCCTTTGTTATTCAAGTTGAACAAAGGGCTAACGCCATCAACCGACATTATTGCAATGTCTGATTGGAAACCCCGCTGCCATCATCAAAGACCTTAGGCCGGAAGCTTTGCGTCCTTATCTTTCGATAAGTTTGCCCATAAGTCCCACTATAATTGCCGATCGGAAAAATTAAAAGGACATTTCACTAATATTTTTCAATATTTTTGATTATTTTTTTGATTTAAGTGCTTGATCTACAATGGAAATTAGCGGCTTTACTATTTAATGTTTTTTAAAACTAGAAAATATTGCCACCAAATTAGTCGAGTATCTACTATGATCCGAACAACCTCAAAGATGATGAAAAGGCAGACGATCATGCGCAACTTACTCGTAGGTAAATTTGCAGTCGCAACGTTAGTGACAATACTGATGTTTGGGCTGGCATCTGCGCAAACCAAAACAAGCGACAAGCCAGCGTATCAACCAGCCTGGCCGCATGCTCATGGCAGCGTCCTGTATGGCGAACAGGCAAAAACCCTGAGCAAACAATGCTCGCGTCCCCCTCTCAAGAACATCAAGGGTGCTTGGATACCATCGGCGAATCAAATCACATTAATGGAGCAACAATTGGATCAGTACCTGGGAAAACACCAGCCAGCAATCCGCAAAAATATTGGCCAACTGTATTTTCAATATGCGGGCTTAATCCGCAATAAGAAAAAATTCATCTATATCAATACGCTAGATCACTAC
>JAYVHZ010000579.1:0-3392 GCA_043770645.1 Undibacterium sp.
TCCAAACTTCGACCGCTCGCTACGGTTGTGCAGAGGTCTCTACAACCGAACACGAATTATGCTTGCAAGTTTTGCGATTGTGCTTTTATGGGGGGGCAATGTTGCATGTCAACACCCGCCCCCACTAAATTCCACTGATTGCTTAGCTCACTACCATGTAAAGTCATCCGGAATCTGGAAGGCGGCGTAGGGATCATCTTCATCAACCTCGGTCGATGTCTTCTTCACTCGCACCACTATTGATTCGTCGCGCTCGGCGATTTTATCGGCGATCACCCGGGGAATTAATTCCGTCTTTCCATCCAGGCACACGATCACAAGTCGGCCAGCAATTAAGTGTTTCTGCACCTCTGCTGACACATAGATCTTATCGATCTTGGTGCCATGCGTATAGTAATAAGCGATATCGCCCACACCCTTGCTCTGTCGATTCGTTTGCACCATCTGCACGATCTGTGCAAATACTGCTTTTTGCGCGGCAGCAGCATCACGCTGCGCATTGAGCTCCCGTGCTCGTTCGGCATTTTTACGCTGCACCTCAAGCGCAGCTATACGCGCCTCATCGACGCTCTCGCTTCCAGTGCGACGCTCGATTTTTTTCTGCTGGGTCTTGTCTTGATGAAGCTTCTTAGCTTTGTTTTTATCAACTAAGCCGGCTTTTAAAAATTGATCTTGCAATGACGCCATAATACCGTTCCATAAAATAAGTGCTAACTATCGAAGGCAAGGCTGCCGACCGATTGCGAGGCGCTAGCATAGCAAATTTTCCCATTCTGCGCCCCCAAATTTCCAATACCATTGGCGGATGCAATGCCTACAATGGCCTGAGCCTGCTTTCCTATTTTGAATACGGGAGAAGTATCTTCGGTGGAACCTTGCTTCATGTCAGGTTTGATCGTTCTGTACGGAATATTTGGAAAATATGTGCGATCAGTTCAAATTAAGCATCCACCATTTCTATCCTTTCGCCAGCCACCCAACATTTGGTCAAACTCACGATTTGAACTAGCTAGTCAATGATGCACATCGAGGCCTATCGAATGGCTAATGCTATGCATGGTCAAACGGCTGTATGCACCGCTTTTATAGACGTTGTCTTTGTCGCCTTTGAGTAAGCCAAGATCGACTAAGCCATCGCTCAAGACCCGCATGGCAGCATGCGTAGCCTTCATGATTATTAGTTTTTGTCTAATAGAACCGTGATTGTGCCGCCATTAAGTGAAGAAATGGAGACAACTTGTACATAGTCGATTAATTGCTTGTTGTCCGTTACGCGTACCAGTACATCCTGCAATTCGGCAGGTAACTGACTATTAAAGTTAACACGACCACTGGTATCGCTGATCGCGTAGTCGATTCTTGCTGTTGCAACCGGGCTGGTGAGTGCCGCATCCGTACCTGCAGGGGCACTGACTGCGCTAGGGTCAGTGGTGGTATAGCGGTACAAGCCCACAGTTGCCCCCGCTATAATCGTCGCATCGGCTTTTTGAATGAGTAAATTCACGGTACTGACTTGCTGAGTGCTCCAGGCCGCAGTATTGAGTGCGGACAAAGACAGAAAACTGCTGGGTGTAGTTAGGGTGGTTGAAGTAGACGAGCTACTTGTGCTAGCCGCAGTATTCGTGCTGCCGCCGCCACCGCAGGCCATCAATAGTGTTGTCGTCCAGAGCGCGACAAGTAGGCGAAGTGTGCTGTTCATGGAAAGCTCCTAGTAGTTTCGTAATCGTGCCAATTGCATTAGCGCTTGATGTAAATTTTTTGTGCGTCTGGGTATTTGTACCAATCTTTATTAGTTTTTCCTGCGCTTTGAACCCAAGTCGAAATTTGTGGGTGCGATTGAGTAATATCCACCTTCTCTTGGGGATGTGACCAGTCAATCGGGATATCCAAAGCCCATGGCAGATTTTTATTATCGACATAAGTGGTGCTAGTTCCTGCGATGCTGTTGTCATTACCAGTTTTAAACAGTGATAAGTCGGCCAGTGCGGTAGGTTGTTTACCTGGCAAATGAACTTCTTGTCCGCGCACGGTAGTGCGGAAAATGTATGGATCATAAGGAGGTAAAGGCCATGCGCTCGAGACGATTGAAGACTTAAAACGGAGATCTAAAAAATAGCTAGAGCTACTCACAGTTTTGCAGGCTTCCAGATTTTCGGTATTCACAAAAGAGCAGTTCGGTCCGACCTGCATTTCTTGCAGAGCATTATTAAAGATAATAAAGCTGGCGTCAGTTTGTCCTGCTTCGACAACCGTTGGCTGCGCCAGCGCATTGTTGCGCGACAAACTCGCACTTTGGATACGTTGCGCTAAGACACCTGGCAAACGAATGGCAAAACCACTATTGCGAACGGCACCTGCGGCATTGAGTTTCAGTGACATTTGAACTCCGCCGACGGCACGTGTAGGGCTAAGGAGTTCGCGCATTTTGTAATTAACCACCATGTCATTCAAATCATAGTCGCCATGGACAGGCCATGCATCTTCATACGCGAGCGTACCGAAAGTATTTTGATCCGGATAATAACGGCTGAAAGCGAGACTGGCATCATTGGGAAATTCGTCATTCGAGTCCATTACACCATCGCCATCCGTATCGATATCGGCAGTGGACCATAAGGATTGAATAGAACTTAAATTTGCGATGGATGTGTTTGGAGTTAAATGCACGGCTAGTACAACATCATTAAAATCACTATCCCCCCCATCTTCCCGATTGTAATCTTCAAAGCCCAAGACAATGCGTTGATACGTTGTGCCCACTGTACTGAGATCTTTGAGCATGATGGTATGACCATTTAAATTCGCAGGGCTGGGGATTTCGGGGTTTAATGCACGGATACTATAGAAAATGTAACGACGGTTTTGGTAATCTTTTACCCCCGCAATGCGTTGTGTTGAATTGGCCGGATTGACACGAGCGGAACTACCATGCCAGCCATTGCCCATGATGACAAAACCGATCCCAATGCGCTTACTTGGGGTGGCATCAAATTTACCGAGATAAACCGTGTTGGCTTGCGTGGTTGCCGATGCGGTTGCTTTTACGTTGGGAAAAATGATTTTTTCACTAATGCTCGCAACAGAAGTCGGTGGATTATCTGGGTCATACACAAAATAACCTGTGCTATTGGTGAAGCCCGCATTTTGATACACGAAGCTAACCCACACATCGGCGGATTGGCTCAAAATGATATTGGATTTTTCGTCCGAATCGGGTATCTGCACCTTTGAATTGCTTCGTATGTCTTTACCCTCAGGGAGCGTCGTAATAATCTGATTTAAAAAATTGGCCGGCAAGGCGGGTAACACCGTCGCGTTTGGCGCAACGGTCAAGGTTTTAGAAAATTCGCTATAAGTCGGTACACCTGCTGTGCTATAGGTGAGTCCATTGG
>JAYVHZ010000580.1:0-14124 GCA_043770645.1 Undibacterium sp.
TTTTCATTTGCGTAGTGGAGCTATCGTGCCTTGTAGTCGACAATATCGGGAAGATATTTTGTTATCCTTGTAGTTTTTCAGTGATCTAATATCGTTCAATTTTTTATATGGGGGCTTAATAATGCGTTTTTTTCTACGAGTCTTTACGCTATCGTGCTGCTTGTTTTTTTCAACAGCTCATTCGGCTTATGCTGAATTTCTTCAATCTACGATAACAGTAGGTGAAGGTGTCAATACTTTGTACGGCAGCTTGCTCATTCCGGGACATAAGACGAAGCCGCCGGTCATTTTGTTGGTCGCTGGCTCAGGTCCCACTGACCGCGATGGCAATAGCGCAGCTTTATCGGGAAAAAATAATAGTTTGAAGATGTTAGCGGAAGAATTGGCAATCGCTGGTTTTGCATCGGTGCGTTTTGATAAACGCGGCGTGGGAGAAAGTTTTGCCGCAGGAAAGAGCGAGGAAGAATTACGTTTTCAATCCTTTGTCAGTGATGTGCAAACTTGGATTAAATTATTGAAAAGTGACCAGCGCTTTGGTAGTGTTGCGGTGCTTGGACATAGTGAAGGCGCAACCTTGGGTCTGATCGCAAGTCAAACCGAAACCGTACAAGCCTATGTGTCAGTCGCAGGGCCAGGGCAATCTGCAGCAAAGATCTTGCGTGTTCAATTGGCCGATAAACTGCCACCAGATTTAGCAAAAGCCAATGAGAACATTCTGAGTAGCTTAGAAAAGGCTGAATTTGTCAAAGACGTTCCAGCCGCTCTGCTAGCTCTTTACCGTCCTAGTGTGCAAAACTATTTGATTTCTTGGTTCCCGATTAATCCGGCGCAAGAGATTAAAAAACTATCGATGCCAATCGCGATCTTTCAGGGCGATACCGATATTCAGGTGAGTGTTAGCCAAGCGGTCTTGTTGGCGCAGGCGCAACCAAAAGCCGAGTTATTTACGATCAAGGGAATGAATCATATTTTAAAGACGGTTCCTGTAAATAATAGCCAACAAGTGGCGTCTTATAGTGATCCAAATTTAGAACTCACACCAGAATTCGTCAAGAAACTAGTGGGCTTTTTGACGAAGACTTTGTTGGCTAAGGCGGGGTAGGTAGTCTAAAAAAAAGCGCATCAAGTTCGGATGCGCTTTTGCATTACGGTGTTTAGGGCAACATGCGCTTTAAGGTATTGTCTTTGACGATGTAGTGATGGTATAGACCTGCTAAGGCATGTAATCCAATTAAAAAGTAACCAGTCTTGCCGAAGGTTTCATGGATTTCCTTGATCGTGCTGGCGAACTCTTTATTGGGTCCTATCAAGGGTGGTAATTCCAGTCCAAAAAATGGGATAGTCTGCGCCTCTCCGCTTAAGATCAGCCAACCACCTATCGGCATACCCATCATTAAAGCATAGAGTGCAAGATGCATGATTTTCGACAGCCATTGTTGCCAAACAGTGATAGCCGGAATAATTGCTGGTGTCTCGTTGCGTAGGCGTATCACCAGACGCAAAATTGCGAATGCCAAGACTGACAGTCCCAACATGAAATGCCACATCTTCAAGGCTTTTCGTGCGTCTGTCCCTTTGGGGAAAAGTTCGCGTAATTCTATCGTCGCGTAGACCGCAATCAACAGTAGCAACATTATCCAATGGAGGCCGATACTCAGCTTGTGATAACGCGCGCAACTGATGGTGGACATAGGTTTAGGAATAGCCATATTTTTTCCTTTTTTTGTGTTGATTCATTTGTAGGATAGGCGAAGTTAGGAAATCGCTGTAAGAAAGTGTCGTGTTCTTTGTGAAAACGCAATTGGAAGCGGCAAAAAATGGTGTTGTGGCATTAATGCCTACATCGTATTTTACGCAGGTAATTTCGTACTTGATCTCAATTGTGTGGTGTGGGCGACGCTAGTTCATTACAGTAGCGCTACCAGATCATGAACAGGGGAAAACCATGTGGAAGACTTTAACTTCTTGGTACAAGGATTGGAATGATGAACAACTCGCCGTGCTGTTAGATCCGCAACGCGCGGACGATATTACGATTCCTTGGCGTAAAAAAATTGCTAAGCAATTATCGACGCTCACTGAGATCGAACGTAAGCAACTCTATCAATTCAGTGTCGATTATCAGGGCGCTAAATTGTGGCTGACCATACTCAAATTAAGTGTAGTGTTTTCATGTCTAGGTTTGGTTTTGTATTCAGTGAAGACCAAACTTCACTGGCTACCTGCGATTCTGGTGGCCAATTTATTAGGGTGGGCTTTGGTGTTCGCCTTGGTCGGGATTTGGTTTAATTATCGTCAAATCGCAAAGCGCCGCTTTCGCATTTCTCTTAGTGCTTTCATGGGGGTCTTGTGTGGTTTCTTTGGGTTCACGACGCTTAGTGCACTGGTTCAGGGTAAGGATGTGTGGGCAACCATCTGGAAAGATGGCCCCCTCGTATTGATCGTGGCGGCGGTGATGGGTGCAGTGTATGTGCTCTTGATCGGTATCGTCGCTGGCTGGCGCAATCAAAGTTACGAAACAATTGCAGCAAAACTAGCGCTGGAAGCTGAGCGAGAAAAGAATGCGCGGCAAGAGAGTGAATCACAATTGCGTTTATTGAGAGCACAAATCGAGCCACACTTTTTGTTTAATACACTAGGCGCGGTGCAACAGTTAGCTGAACAAGGGGCGCCAAAAGCTGCCGAGTTGACGGCAAATTTAATTGTGTTTTTACGCGCCAGTATGAGCGAAATGCGCGCCGAACAAATTAGTCTGACTGAAGAGTTTCGCTTGATTCAAGCCTATCTGGAAGTGATGAAAGCGAGAATGGGAACTCGCTTAGATTTTGAACTCACTTTACCGCCAGCATTAGCCGCGATCCCAGTACCCAGCATGATGTTGCTGACGCTCGCTGAGAACGCGATAAAGCATGGTATTGAACCCTCGTTACGGGGCGGAAGTATTCATGTTTTTGCCGAAAAACTTGGCACGGATGTTTTGATTACGGTACAAGATAGTGGCGTTGGATTGAGCGATACGCCAAGTCCAGGAATTGGATTGCAGAACGTGCGAGATCGTCTGCGTTTGCAATATGGCGCTCACGCCTCGGTTTCGATCACCGAAGCTGAGCAAGGCGGGGTGATCGTTGAAGTGACTATTCCTCTGGCGCGAATGCTTAACACATAGAAAATTGTTCGATTACAGGACCTTGAAAAATGAAAACAAAAATCCTCATTGCTGAAGATGAGCCTTTGATGCGCGAACGCCTGATTATGCAACTCACAAAGTTGTGGCCACAGGCTCAGATTGTGATGGTTGCAGAAAATGGTAACGATGCTTGGGACGGTTTCCTAGAGCATGAACCAGACTTGGTCTTGCTCGATATTCGTATGCCAGGATTATCCGGGATTGAAGTTGCGCAGCGCATTGGTAAAGATGCCCATATCATCTTCATTACCGCCTACGATCAATACGCGATTGATGCCTTTGATGCGGGTGCGATTGATTACCTACTAAAGCCGGTACAAGAAGAGCGCCTGCAAAAAGCGCTTGAGCGAGTGCAGGATAAATTACGCGATAGGTCACCAAATACCTTGCACACAAGCTCAAGTGATTTGAGCGCAATATTGGAAAGCCTACGAGCTGCGGCGGTCACGACGAAGCCAGAAAAGATGAAGTGGATTAAAGCGAGTGTCGGCAAGCAAATCAAATTGATTGATGTTGATGAAGTTTTGTTTTTTCAATCAGACACCAAATACACGCGCGTCGTATTGGCTGAGTATGAAGCCTTGTTGCGTACGCCATTAAAAGACTTACTCGACGGACTTGATAGCGATAAATTCTGGCAAGTGCATCGATCTACCGTGGTGAATGCGAAAGCCATCGCCGCTGCGGAACGCGTTGATGCCGAACGAATGCAGCTCTTGATTAAGGGGCACAGTGAAAAGCTACTGGTCAGTCGAAATTTCACGTATCTATTTCGTGAATAAATGAAGTGGTCTTATCCCCTATGGTGTTTGAAGATGGTGATTGGGATCTGAAACTAAAGAAAAAATGCGTTTCTTTGTTTTATTAACTATTCTTGTTTTTATCTTCGTTTGTTTTATACAACCTCATTGAAAAAAATTTGCATGGTTTTAATCCTATATAAAATTCAGTATTTACCTATACGGGCAGACGAATCCATGATGATTTTTGAGTTTTTACACTAAAAAATTTACTCGTACAATTTGATACTTACGATTACACTTTACATACAAATGCAGAATCCAAAAAAATCTTACGATAAATTGGATCAAATCGAACGTTCAGGAGGAATCCTTAGCCAAAAGCTAGGGACGCTGAAATTTATGATTGGTATGCAAATAAATTCAGTGTGATGTTGGTAAACATGTTTACCAACATCGACAAATCTGCCTGTGCATAATTATTTCAAAAAAATGGGGATATTTAATTATGGTAAAGCAGCACAATAAAGCAGTACGTCCTTTATTCATGGCGATCTTGGTTGCAAGTGCGTTTAATGTACAAGCGGCAGACCGTGAAGTATTTAAAAACGGCAAGTCTCTTGCATCCGCAGGTATCAAAGCATCTGATATGAAAGCGGAACGCAGCATGGCATATGCAAGTGGCTTAAAAGTCACACGCCATCAACAAATGTATCAAGGTGTTCCAGTTTGGAACGAAGCAATCGTTGAGCATCAAGAAAAAAATGGAAATCGTCACGTAAAAGGCTCAATGTTGCGTAACTTAGACCGCGACCTGCCAAGTGTTAAAACAATTTTCTCCAAAGCCGATGCCTTGAACCAGGCAAAAACACAGGCGCAAATTTTTGAAACTGAAAACGATCAGGTGCAGTTGTATGTACGACGCTCTGACAGTGGAGCAGCGCATCTCGTGTACGTGGTTTCCTTTAATGCGACCAACACAGATGAGCCACGCCGTCCTTTCTTGATGTTAGATGCTAACACCGGCGTAGTTGTTGATCGCTGGGAAGGCATTCATCACGTCAACGGCACCGGTCCTGGCGGCAATACCAAAACAGGCCAGTATGAATTTGGTACTAACTATGGTTTTCTCGATGTGACGCAGTCTGGCTCGACCTGCTCATTGGACAATGCCAATGTCGCGACTTACAACATGAATTCGCGCACCAGCACACCAGCAAAACCACATAGCTACACTTGCCCACGTAATACGGTAAAAGCAATCAATGGTGCATATTCTCCAATGAATGATGCGCACTTTTTTGGTGGTGTGGTTTTCAATATGTATCAAGCATGGGCTGGCGTTCGTCCTTTGACACAGAAGCTGATCATGAAAGTGCACTACAAGCGCGCTTATGAAAATGCATTCTGGGATGGTACTGCAATGTATTTCGGCGATGGCGCAACAACTTTCTATCCATTGGTATCCTTGGATGTGACGTCTCATGAAGTTAGTCACGGCTTCACTGAGCAAAATGCAAGCTTGGTCTATTCAGGTATGTCTGGCGGTATGAACGAAGCCTTTTCTGATATGGCAGGCGAAGCAGCAGAATCCTTTATGAAAGGCACCAACGATTTCTTGGTCGGCGCAGATATTTTCAAAGGAACTGGTGCATTACGTTATATGGCAAATCCGCCACAAGACGGTCGCTCAATTGATCATGCTTCTAAATTCACGAGCACGATGGATGTTCACTATTCAAGCGGTGTCTACAACAAAGCTTTCTATTTGTTAGCGACAAAAACTGGTTGGAATGTACAAAAAGCCTTCCAAGTTATGGCTGATGCAAATCGTTTGTACTGGACGGCGAATAGCACATTTAATCAAGGTGCATGTGGCGTTGAAACTGCCGCAGTGAATCGCGGTTATGTGAAGGCAGATGTCACTGCTGCGTTCTCAGCAGTGGGTGTGACTTGCGCACCGTAAGCTGAAATTGATTTTCTAAATTTCGCATTGCTATTGAAATGAAAACGCCTGACGGAGACGTCAGGCGTTTTTTTATTTCCGTAATTTTGCTATTGTATTTCCCGAATAGACTAGTTACTTTGCCGGTTGTACTTGCTTCAAAAAATGATCAATCTGTTGCTGCATCCATGCCGGTGCATCGGCCATGATGAAATGTTTGGAATCCTTAGCGAAGGCCATGTGATTTAGGTTTTTTGGAATGTTCGCCAATTGTTTTTCATAAGTTGCTTGTACTTGTTCCGCTGGCGTATAAGGCGCGCCATTTTGTAAAGCACCTAAAGTCAATACCGGCACGCGCACATTGCTTAAGGCAGGGCGCAAATCTTTGCTGGCTAACTCACCCATCGTACGGCCAGAGGTCATCGGATCAGATGTCATCATATCTTTGGCGATCTGTGCATGCCATAGTGTGTTGTTGGTCATATTTTTCGCCATCGCCATAGGATCAAATCCGGCATTTTGCGATGGTGGTGGATTGCCTGATTTCTGCATAGCTGCTTGAGCTTCGGCATACATAGCGCCCAAGGCAGGCAAGCCATCGACATTGATCGCTGCGCCAATTTTATCGGTATGATTGGCCGCTAACGAGAGTGCTAAGAATCCACCTAAGGAGTGTCCAATCACAACGGGTTTATGCAATTGTTGTTTTGCGATGTAATCGACAATGGCTTGCTCTTGCGCTGCGAGAAAGCCTTTGCTCATCGCGTTACTTGGCAAGGCTTTTGTGCCCGCAAAGCCGGCTAAGGTCAGGACGTGGACTTGATAACGATCTTGCAGTGCGGCGACGGTCTCTTTCCAAACCACTGAGGATGACGCGAGACCTGGGATCAAAATTATTGCTGGGCCGCTGCCACTCACTTCGACTTTAAACGGTGCAACTGCAGCCGCTGTGGCATCGCTACTCAGGTTGGCTCCATTAGCTGGGTTTGCTTGTGGCGTATTTGTTGGTGTGGCGAACGCAGATGTCCCTGCTAAAGATAAGCTGATGCTGATTGCCAAATTGCGTAATGCCATTGCGTGGCGACGAGATGAAACGAGAGCATTGTTTTTCATGATGACTTCCTTATTGTTGTCAGTGAGTTTATGTTGCGACTGGGATGAATTGTAAAGATCGCCAGTCGCGGTCACCAGTGACAAATGTCATCAGTTTTCTATTAAGTATTCAGTCGCCATCTCATGTTCTGGCTTCGTCCACATCATCGTATTGCAACACGTTAATGAATGAATTGTTGCGCGACATGTAGATATAAAGGAATGCCAAACAACAGGTTCAAGGGGAAGGTCAGTGCCAGCGACATGCCGATGTACAAGGAAGGATTCGCTTCAGGAATGGCATAGCGCACGACAGCAGGCACAGCGATATACGAAGCGCTTGACGCTAACACCATCAACAATACGGTATTGCCTAAAGAGAGTTGGCAGATTAATGCCAATCCTAGTGCCAAGCCGGCATGGCAAAGCGGCGCCAAGATACCGAAGGCAAAGACCAAGGGCGATTGGTTTTTTAAACCTGGCACATTGCGTGCTGCTAATAAGCCCATGTCGAGTAAGAAGAAAGCGAGCAAACCTTTAAATAAGTCGACTGAAAATGGTCGCATCATGTCTTGGCCAGCTTCACCACTGAGCATGCCGATGATGAGCGACCCCAATAATAGTAATTGCGCACCGTCGGTAAATGATTCGTGTAATAGTTTTTTGATTGACAGCGATTGTACTGGCCCACTGTGCATGGTGCTTGCGTGGCTTTGTTGGTTGCGCACTCGGTTAGCGATAAAGATCGCAAGGATGATCGCTGGAGATTCCATCAATGCCATTGCCGCTGCCATATGTCCACCGTAATCAATCTGCTGATGATCCAAGATCTGTGTCGCGGTGATGAAGGTGACGGCGCTTACCGAGCCATAAGTTGCAGCCAAAGCCGCCGCGTCGAAATGCGTGACAAAGCGTTTTAGTAATTGAAACGCCAATAATGGCACGATGATCGCCAAGCTGACTGCGCAGGCTAAGCTGATGACGACTTCGCTCGTCAAGCCGGTCTTTTCAAGTGCGAAACCGCCTTTTAATCCGAGTGCCATCAATAGGTACAGGGATAAGAAGCGAGAGATTTGTTGCGGAATTTCTAGGTTGGATTTGAAGAAGCCTGCCAAGAGGCCGAATAAGAAAAAGAGAATGGCGGGGTCACTAAACGTCATCATAAGAACAAGATCCTGGTGCGGTATTGAATTGGGCGCCATTGTAGTGCGCTAGGTGTATAGAGTAAAATCAATAATAATGATACTAATCATCGATGAAAATCTATGAACCTGAGTTTTCGCCAATTAAAATTGCTACTCGCCGTAGCGGAACATCGCAGTATTACTGCCGCGGCAAGTGCTTGCCACATCACGCAACCGACGGTATCGATGCAGTTGAAGGCAATGTCGGAAGAGGTGGGTTTGCCACTGTATGAAGTCATCGGCAAACAGGTATTCTTGACCGCGGCGGGGGAAGCAGTGGCGCAATCGGCACGCACGATTCGTGATGAGTTTGACTATCTGCAGCAGACCATCAGTGCGATGAAAGGACATACAGAAGGACGTTTGCGGGTGGCGATCGCCAGCACAGCGAAGTATTTTGTACCGCGCATGTTGGGTAATTTCTATAAACAGTTTCCTGATATTGATATCGCATTTGAAGTCTTAAATCGTGATGGGGTGGTGAATCGTTTGAAGTCGAATGCCGATGATTTATACATCATGTCGATACCGCCTGAGGATTTGGATTTAGAGCGGCACAAATTTTTAGAAAATCCCTTGGTCGTAATCGCTCCGGTAGATCATCCGCTGGGACGTAAAAAACGTATCAAACGTAAAGATCTCGCTGAGGAATTATTTGTCTTACGCGAAGCGGGTTCGGGAACCAGATTGGCTTGCAACGCGTATTTTGCAGAATATCAATTTCAACCTAAAGTGCGCTTGGAGTTAGGCAGCAATGAAGCAATCAAGCAAGCGGTAGCAGGTGGTTTGGGTTTGGCAATTATCTCCAAACACGCTTTGAATCCAAACCTCGCATCAGAAGGTTTGCAAATCTTGGCAGTCGACAATTTTCCGATACTCTCCAACTGGTGGATCATCTATCCACAAGGTAAGCGTTTGTCACCGATTGCCAAGGTATTCTTTGAGCATTTGCAGGATTGGGCCTGATTGTGTCTGATCAGAATAGTTTGTGTTATTTGAGTTATTGCACCACTTCTTTTTCCTGAAAGCAAAACGTGTTACGATTCTTTAGGGCAAGATTTGAGGCTTTTTCACGCTTGCTCAACATTAAATTTTTTCGTAGAGGAGATACGTCATGTCATTAAATCAAATGATCTATGTAAGCCAAGCGACTCGCAAAATGTCATCGGAAGAGTTAATTAGCATTTTAAAAATAGCCAAGGAAAATAACGAAAAAATAGATGTAACGGGTAGTCTATTTTATAACGGCGGCTGGTTTTTGCAGGTGTTAGAAGGGCCTGTGGACACGTTGAAGAAGCTATACATGAAAATTGAAAAAGACCCGCGTCATAAGAATTCGCGAGTGATTTATAACGAGCCTGCGAAGTTTCGTACATTCACGCGCTGGAGTATGAATATGACGAATTTGGAGGATAGACAAGCCGATAAGTATGATGAGCTTGTCGAAGTTATCGAGGCAGCAAAAACGGACAAAAAGGTTGGACTTGTATCACCTGCGGTTGCTCTGCTGAAGATTTTCAAAGAGTGATTTGCTTGTCGAATGACTTACTATGGGATCGGCTCGACCGTAATGCTTGTGAGATCTGTGAGTGATTAATCGTATTCCTTGTTCATTCCTTAGTTTTTTAGAGCTTATTTATTTTCTGGTGCATTAGGAAGTGAAATCCGCTATTCAATTGTCGCTAGGCGGTTAAGAAAATTTGATCAGAAATATGTAGTTGACGATCGAAAAAAGGTTTTTAAATGGCACAAACTCGGATTAATTTTTTATGTCGCGGCGAGTTAAATAGCTCGCTTCAGAATCTTGCTACCACCAAAGCTCGCACCGCTTGCAAAATGAAGAGCCGATCACCATATTTTTTCACTGGAGGCACTCGGACAAAGATAGCCCGAGTAGCTCTGCGGAATTGAGAAGATTAAATGGGCTTACTCGACCAAGTTGACGGCGAAGGAGTTCCGGTTCTGCTCAACTTCTTACACTGCCTCCCTTAGCAAACGTAATAAAGCCTCGGTATCCATGCGCCCAGCCGCATCGCCACCATCCAATAAACTATCTGCGAGATCACGCTTTTCGGCATGCAAGGCGAGGATACGTTCTTCTATGGTGTCTTGCGTCACCAATCGATAAATCGTCACTGGGCGCTGTTGTCCCATGCGATGGGCGCGGTCGGATGCTTGATCTTCTACTGCCGGGTTCCACCATGGGTCGAGGTGGATGACGTAATCGGCGGCGGTGAGATTGAGACCCGTGCCACCGGCTTTTAAGCTGATTAAAAAGATGTCGCCCTTGCCCGCTTGAAAAGCATCGACGCGCTTTTTACGTTCTTGCGCGGGCGTGCTGCCATCGAGATATTGATAGGCGATGCCTTGTTCATCTAACCAAGTGCGAACGATGGCTAAGTGATCGACAAACTGGCTGAAGATTAAAGCCTTGTGACGATTGTCTAATAGTTCTTCCACCGTATGCTGTAAGACTGCGAGCTTGCTACCGCTAATGTTGGCGTTCTTCATGACCAGCTTAGGATGGCAGCAGAAGCGGCGCAGCTTGGTGATCTCAGCCAAGACTTGCATCGACTTGCCCGCTGTCGGATCAATTTGCGCGATCTTGTCGATCGCTTCTTGTCGTAATGCTTCGTACAAATGACGTTCTTCATCACTGAGTTCAACTTGCAGATTGATTTCGGTACGCGGTGGCAATTCGCTCAAAACTTGCGTTTTCGTTCTGCGCAAAATGAAGGGTTGTATCAGCTTCTTTAAATGCGCACGCACTGCTTTGTCGCCGCGTTCAATTGGATGACTAAATTTGTCGGCAAAATTGTCTTTCGATCCCAATAAACCTGGATTGATAAAGCGGAATAGATTCCATAATTCACCTAGGTGATTTTCAACAGGTGTACCGCTGGCTATCATTTTGAAATCGGCGGTCAGTGCCATCGCCGCTTGACTGCGTTTGGTCGCGGCATTTTTGATCACTTGCGCTTCATCCAGTACCACGCTATGCCAATGCTGCGCGGCGAACGCGGCTGCGTCTTGCTGCAACATGCCATAACTAGCGATCACGATATCAAACGCACCAAGATCATTTAAGGAGCGATCTTGTTGATAAGCGCGGATCTTGAGCGTGGGGGCGAAGCGGGCAACTTCGCTTTGCCAATTCATCGCCACGGAGATCGGTGCAATCACCAAGGCGGGGCCATCGGGTGCGCGATCCACCAACAGCGCTAAAGTTTGTACGGTTTTACCTAAACCCATATCGTCTGCTAAACAGGCACCAACGCCCCATTTGGCAAGCTTGGCTAACCACTGAAAACCTTCCAACTGATAGTCACGCAATTGCGCTTGTAAAGTGGATGGCACTTGCGGCACAAAGTTGGCGAGTGCATCGAGTTTTTCGACTTGCTCACGCCAAGCTTTATCGACTTTAAGTTCACCGACTTCATCGGCCAATTCGGCTAAAGCTGGCGCCGCTAAAGAATTAATGCGTATGCCATCTTTACCACTGAGTTCTGCAAAGTGGCGTAATTCATCCAAGCGTTTGCGGAAGCTGTCCGTCAAGGCGAGGAAATCATTCTCGCCAATTTTTAAGAAGCGACCTTTGCTCGTCTCTGCCATTTGCATTAATTCGCGCAAGGCCAATACGCGACCATCATCGAGCGTGACTTCCCCACCAGCGACAAACCACTCACCCTGCTTCTTAATGCTCAAGCGCATATTGCCAAGCGAGCGTTGGCCTTGCAGGCGGAAGCGTTCGCCTTCGGGCCAGACCAATTGCAATTGGTCTTCGGGAATTGCTTTGAGCTGGCTTAATAATTCCAGACATTGTTCAGGTTCTTGCCATTGCCATTCGTGGTTGTTTTCTTCAGCTTGATCGAATGCAGCGCAACTCGTGAGTAGCGCTTGTAATGCGGTATCTTCTCGCGCCAGATCACGGCTGGCTTGCAACGTTTTGCCATCCAATTCACCTAAAACATTGGCAGCACCTTTACCCGGTGTGAACCAACCACCATCGGCTAATGGACGCACCAATAATTGCAAGCGCAAACCTTCTTTGAGCGGTAGCAAATGCGCATACAAAGTCTGGTCGGCGGCCACCGTATGGATGTGTTGCGCCAATTCAGGCAAGTCAGAATGGATAGACAGATGCGGCGCAATGGCAGCGATCACATCAACTAATTGTGCTTTGGCGGCACTAGGTACGGTCAGCCCAGAACCGAGTATGCCAGCGATTTGTTTGATCTCTGCGCTAGAGCTGTAAATTGCTAAACGCGTGGGTGTTTCTTTGCGCAGCACATACGTTTGTTGCGCAGTCATTGGCGGTTCCAGTTGCAAGCTGATGTGATCGTTTTTTTCTTTGAGGAATAAGGCCAATTCGCCTTTGACGACATCAATGCGTACATCTGGTGCATCACTCCAATACACCTGGGGATGATTGATTAAAAGCGGTAGCGCTTTGTCAGTATCTAGGCTGTATTCGACATTGCCGTAATAGCCTTCTAAGGTCTTGCGTATGCAATTCGCGATTTGTTTGTCTTGCGCGCTTAGGTAGGGGAGGCCATCTTGTTCTTGCGCCAAGCGCTTGAGGGCAACTGGCCGGCCTTTACTCCAAACACCTTTCGCACTGACCTTTTGCTCGCGCGGTTCCAAGCCTGCATGGTCGCGCAATAGGGTCAATAGCCAGACCAGTCTTTGCTCGCTGATAGGTTTGTTGTTGGTAGCGTTGGCACCAAGATTGAGCTGACTTAATGCCGTTAAAGCACGTTGCCATGACTCTTCCCGTTGCAGCACTTGATATAAGGGCTGGCGTTGATGTTGTGCATGCCAGTCCGCTAACTTTGGCGGATCCGCATAATGTTTGACCAGCAACGCATCCGCCTCGGCAGCAAGCCAGTGGTAGCCATGTTGGACATACATATCGTATGCCTTACGCAAACGCAGATGGGCATCGTCACGCTGCGGTTCGCTTTCCCAAAATAAAGCCAAGCACTCAAAAAGCGTTTCGACGCCAAGCTCGCGCTGCAAGATATAGCGTTGGGCTTTGAGCGGTACGCCTTTGGCAAGGTGATTGCTGAGAGACTCCAAGAGGTAATAGGTGAAAGCATCATTTTGTTTGATGCCATCATCGACGTGTTCTTTGAGTTTTTTGCGATTGTCGGTGTTGTCCACAGCGAGCAAACATACGGTATAAAGTAAACCTAACAAGTCAGCAAAATGCGCTTTACGTTTGCCGGTAGTTTTCTTTTGCGTTTTGCCGATGATGTCTATCTGTACCAAGGCTTCTGCGTAGTTGGCATGTACGATGGCGATCGCAAATGCGGCTGTGGCACGCTGATCTTCTCGGCAGTAGGGCGCTAAGGTGGTGATCAAAGCGAAATCACCGCGGAGCAAGGCCTGCCAAATCAATTGTTCAATGACAAAATACAAGCCTGCGTCGAGATCGTCTAAGTGACTCTGCGTATAGGCGTAAGCGTTCTGACAATCGCTTGCCATCCAGTTCGCTTGAAAAAATATGTCTGAAAGCAGTACGCCTTTCGTGACTTCAGAAAATTGCGCGAAGATCGCCTGACCAGCCGAGCTCTCAAAGAGTTGTTCAGCCAGATTTTTTTTCTCACCAGTCCGTGCTTCAAAGAATTCATGTCGCCAATAGCCAATGCCTTCGATTTCATTGATCAAGCAAGAGAAGAACAATTCCCGTCGGCAAAAAGCAGCGTTGTGGACTTTCCAGTGTTTATATTCTTCATGCTTATTGAGAATCACGCGGATGCTGCCAACCCACGCCAAGATATCGTTATGTTCGAGCAAATGACAGATGACTGGCATTTGTAAATCTTCAGCGAGGGCATACCCTTTGCCACTGATCGGCGTGACCAATTGCTTTTCGTGTAGTACGGTTAGTTGGTCACGTACCGCAATAACTCCAGGCACTACGCCCGCTTTGCCAAAGGTTTCACGGCGTTGCAGCAGCAGCTCTAGCATCAC
>JAYVHZ010000581.1:0-3072 GCA_043770645.1 Undibacterium sp.
ATTTCATTTCTTTCCCCATTCATTAAAACCGATCAAAGGCAAACCATAAAACCGTCGACCAGAGAATAAATAGGCACAAAGTCCGATCACAGTCCCAACATCCACTCCTTCGCAGAGATTTAATTTGATCTGGCCCCAGTTATCTGCTGGGGAATCCCAACTGGACACACTCGCGGTAACCTCGCCATCTTTCACTCCGCACAAATCGCTTCAATCACAGCAGTGTAGCAGGCGTTTAATTTGATCTGACCCCAGTTATTTCTATCTGACCCCAGTTATTTCTGACCCCAGTTATTCCTTGCTTCCCTTCAGTTATGTATAGTTTTTAGTTTGATAGCAATGCCAGCTGGGTTAAATAGTATTCTGAGTTCACGTAAGACGAGCATCTTGTGCTCTTGGGTGGTTTGCTTGTGATTCTCGTTTCTCAGCACTCGTGTTGCTTCAGGCGAGGCAAATTGATAGATCCAAACTTCATAGTTACTGTCGAAACGTAGAACCTTAGTTTCACCAAGTCTTTTTGCAACCTCAACTCTATCGCTAACTCCAAGCACCACAGATTGCACAGCCTGATCCAATTGAATTAACTTTGCCCCTACGCTTTTGATAGGAACAACAGTTGTATTCGAGACATTGAGTCCTTGTTCGAGCTCTGTCTGTTGCGCCCTTCTAAGATCACCAGCCATTTTTATTTGACTTATAGTGGTACAGCCTGTGAACGCCAATAAAATGAGGACGTAAATGAGTTTCATGGAATGCGGCACCTTAATTGACCGGAAGTACAGCGTGCTTGCGCACCAATACAGTTTGTCGGTGGTTTTCCGATGCCCCATCCTCCATATATTCGATCTTGACCAAGGTATCGTTTGGCCAAGACAAATCGCCCAGTGGTAGGTGATAGGTGCGATCTATCATCACTTGACAATCACAAGTTTCAAGATTTTCCTTGTTAAACATTGCCAAGCTATATCCTGCATACAGTCTATCCACAGGAATGTCCATTTGGCGTGCGCCAGCCTCTAAGCGCACACCAAACAGTGGTTTCTCTGAAAAAAATAAATAATTAGAGTTCTCATCGTTACAAAAATCACTTGATACAAATAGCATCCTAGGAGTCCACGCAAAATTGGAGATTAAGCCCGATTCCTTGCCAACTAGGCATGACAATCGCAGATCTCCCAAGCGATAGACGTTTTCGGGGAGACCTGGCGTGCGGACAAGCGCCCGCCAAGTCAGGCTGCCAGCCTTTCGATTCGGTCGCACGGAAGCGTCTTCGTTCATCGCCTTTTCGTCCATCTCAAGCGTAAAGCTCGCGTCGCTGGCGACATCAATGCTTTTTGTGAAGCTGTCTCCTACCACTTTCAAGCGAACTGTTTCGATATGCGCATCTATTTGTCGCGGTAGCAACTTAAAACGTAAGCTAGAGTCCGGTGCCAGATGCTTATGCTTTACATAGATGGCTACGCCGCTCATCATTTTGCGAAATGACTTGTCTACAGGATCACGTAAAGTACTGATCGTTATTTTGTGTGCAGTCTCAATCGTTGCCTCAGAATTACTGGTTTGAGGTTTCGCATGAATTTGGATCGAGCAACACAAAAACATCAAAAGGATAATTGTTGTCTTCATTATTTATTCAGATAACTGAGATAACTGGCAGATAACTGGGGTCAGAGATAATTGGGGTCAGATCAAAATAGACCTTTAGACTGTTAGCCTTACACCACCCAACTGGCCTACCCATCTTAATCGCTGTCATTTGGCGTCCCATCAAAATCGAATTATTCGTAGCTTTGCATAACTGATATTTAATTTGATCTGACCCCTTTTATCCATGTCGACTTTTCTACATTGTTCAGATCAAGGCTTTTTGACTAGGGCTGGGCAATCCAATTGGAGTAAGTATCCTTAATCTCGACCTTCGCTTTTTTAAAAGGAACTTTAATATTCAGCTTGGTTTCCATATCTTTCGGCAAACTTTGTCCACTGGCATTAAGCTGATAATTGATAAGCAGCGTACCTTCCACGGTAAATGGCACACTCATTTCCACCAATCGCTTTTTGATGGCGCCGCTATTTCCGTCTACCCAAATTTTAACTTGCGTATCGGATTTTGCAATTTCGAACAACACCACCGCCTTTCCATCTAGCATTTGTCCATCACTACGTTTAATTGCTGTTTGTGGTGAAAATACTTCAGCCTCAATCGCAGCAAATAACTCTGCTAAATCAAACGGTTTTGGCGCCTTGCTAGGGTCAGATGGTGGCGGTGTAATGCTTAAGACTACATAGTTCGCTTTGTTTTTTTCCCAGCCCGAAAACTGTTTCTTGATATTGACCGTTTTACTAGCGTCACCATCTTTGGTTGCGATAACGGTTTGCTCTATATCTTTTGCCGCCCATTTTTTGCTCTCGTTGTTTTGAGAAATGACTTTCGACCAAAGTGGATCTACGTCAGCTGCGCTAGCGAGACGAAATGGTGAGGCGGTGCACAAAAAGGATAAAACGACAGCAGCTAATTTCATGGAGACTTCCTAAAAAGGTGAGGGGGTTGGATACTGCATTTTCATTTGAACTCATTACTCAAATCACACAAAGGACAAATGAAAAAATCTAGTTGAGACTTCGCTTCTGTGTCACAAGTCTTGTTCTCGACTTCGTCGCAACACCCGCTGGGTTAAACAGGATAATTAATTCACATAAATTGGTGCCAGGTGATGCACTCAATGTCGACAATAGCGATGGTCCATCGCACGACTTTCCTGCGCCCATCGTTCCCTGATATCGATAAATCCAAATTTCAAAGTCGCTATCAAAATGAATGCTTTTGGTTTTCCCTAAACCTTTCTCGACATCTGCCTTTGTACTCTGCCCCAACATCACTGTGCTCTGAAACTGTTTATCCGATGCCTGTTTGAATGTTGTTTGACTGACCGCCGTTTTATTGAGCGGTGAAACGACTTTCGTACAAGCGCTCAGCGTAATTACAAGAAACACAAAAACGCTCAATTTCGTAAATTTGTTCATTGATCGCTTTCCATATACTCAAATTCGACCAAGGTATCGTCCGGCCAG
>JAYVHZ010000582.1:0-11970 GCA_043770645.1 Undibacterium sp.
GAAATAAAAATACCGTCCATCGTCACAACACGAGCGCGCAAACAGCTTGGATTAATTACTTCAGTTTCACCACCGACAATATCAGCATGCACCAGCAAAGATTGCCCTAATGCCGACCGAACTCGCATCTCCCCTAAACCCAAGGCGAACACAGGCAGCGTTAGACCAAATACATAGCCAACGATTACGATCAAAATTAAAGGATATTTGAAGACTGGTGAAATAATGATTTCCTTATCCAACATTTCTAGTTTTAAACCGATTCTTGCTATCGACCAAGATTATCTAGCTTCGATGTTACTTCTTTTACATGAGAAAACAAAGCAGATTGCTTCGTTTTTTCTTGAAACATCGTCAAATTTGAAACAAAAACCTCAAAATAAATCGACATTAAACAAATAAACTAATCTTTCCAGCAAGCAAAATTCATTTGTATTTCGCCAAATCTAAGAAACTTACTTATTTGTCAAATCCAAAATTTTCCTTGAAATTCCGCGCAGTATATTAACTTCTTCGACTTCTAGTTGAGCTCGAGAAAATAGACGTTTCAATCTTGGCATTAATTTCTTTGGACTATCTGGATTCAAGAACTCAATTTGAACAAGTGCCTGTTCCAAAAGTTGATACATTCCATCGATCTGCTCGATCGATGCCAACTCACCTTGAAAGCCTATCTCAGATTGTTGCAATGATGTAGTTGAAATTATTGAAGCACTCATTCTGCATTCATAAGCGAGAATTTGTACTGCTTGCGCCAGATTTAGCGAAGAGTAACCAGGATTCGCCTGCACATTAATAAGTACATTGCTATTCATCACGATCTCATTCGGCAATCCGTAACGTTCACTGCCAAATACCAAAGCCACATCCTGTTTCCATGTAGTCACTAATTTATCAGCGAATTCACGCGGTGCGATCACCGGCGGTGAAAACTCACGCAATCGCGCACTCACAGCCGCAACAAAATGGCAATCAAGCAATGCCTCTTCTATGCTATCGACTACCTTAGTAGACGCAAGGACGTCTTGAGCACCACTGGCAAAAGCAATGGCATCAGGGTGAGTGAGAGCATCATCAAAGCGTGGATTGACAAGTCGCAAGTCAGAAAATCCCATGGTTTTCATAGCACGCGCCACCGCGCCTATATTGCCGGGATGACTAGTATCGACTAGGATAATTCGTAGACGACTAAAAACAGATGTATCAGAAATAGCTAAGTTCATTTAAAATAGCGCGATTGCGCGTTAATTTTTGTTGTTTATGTCAATAATAGACAATAAATTGTGACGCCACCGCTCTTTAATTCATCTTTGTGCGACATCTTCACGACCTTGGTCTAGTCCAGACACAAGGCTGGGCTGCCGCCATTTTAACGGAAACTCTATGCACCCAATGCTCAATACGGCAATTAAAGCCGCTCGTCGTGCCGCGACTATTATTAATCGTGCTTCTTTTGATGTGGACCGTGTCCAAGTCAGCGAAAAGCAATACAACGATTTCGTGACTGAAGTTGATCGCGCTGCCGAAGCTGCGATTATTGAGGTGCTAACTTCCGCTTACCCCGATCACGCGATTCTTGCTGAAGAATCCGGTGCTTCTAAAAATCTGCATGACGACAATGAAAACGTCTGGATCATCGACCCACTCGATGGCACTACCAATTTCATCCACGGTTTTCCACAATATTGCGTTTCTATCGCCCTGCAACAAAAAGGCGTGATCACTCAAGCTGTCATCTACGATCCTAGCCGCAATGAAATGTTCACGGCTTCCAAAGGCGGCGGCGCATTTTTGAACGACAAACGTATTCGTGTTACCAAATGCGACAAGATTGCTGATGCCTTGATCGGCACTGGCTTCTCTGGCCGCGATATGGCGGGTCTCGACGAATACATGGAAATGTACAAAATCATGACGCAGAAATGTCAAGGATTACGTCGTCCTGGCGCAGCTGCCTTAGATTTAGCTTACGTTGCCATGGGTCGTTTAGATGGTTTTTTTGAAAAAGGTTTAGCACCTTGGGATATCGCAGCGGGCTCTTTAGTTGTGACTGAAGCCGGAGGTATCGTGGGTACTTTCTCTGGCGAGTCGGATTACCTTTACAAAGGTGACGTCCTTGCTGGAACGCCAAAAGTCTTTGGTCAAATGGTCAACGCCTTACAAACTTTCGCAAAATAAATCGTATCCCGCACATTGCATTCGATCCGAAGGTAATGTGCATAGCAATAACAAGCAGCACCCAAACCTTTCTCGCTCCCTGCGAGAAGTTTGTTTTATATAGAAATTAGCATGACCACATTTTCAGATCTCGGCCTTTCCGAGTCCATCGTTCGCGCAGTTAGCGAACACGGTTACACCACGCCTACACCGATACAAGCGCAGGCGATTCCTGCGGTCATCAAAGGTGGTGATTTACTCGCTGGCGCACAAACTGGTACCGGCAAAACCGCCGGCTTCACTCTGCCGATCTTAGAGCGATTGTTGCGTAGTGCAGCTGCACCAAAAAATAAAACCGATCGCCGCAATATCCGTGTTTTGGTCTTAACACCAACTCGTGAATTGGCAGCACAAGTTGAAGAAAGCGTTGCCACCTATGGCAAACATACGCCACTCAATTCTGGCGTCATCTTTGGTGGCGTCGGCATCAATCCTCAAATCAAATTACTCAAAACTGGCGTTGACGTGTTGGTGGCAACACCAGGCCGTTTGCTCGATCATCATCAGCAAGGCACGATCGACTTACGCCATATCGAAATTTTGGTTTTGGACGAAGCTGATCGCATGTTGGATATGGGCTTCATCCATGACATCAAAAAAGTATTAGCGATACTGCCAGCAAAACGCCAAAATTTATTATTTTCAGCAACCTTCTCCGACGACATCAAAACACTCGCAGATAAATTGCTGAATAACCCGGCAATGATAGAAGTAGCACGTCGCAATTCCACCGTCGAAGTAATCGCACAAAAAGTACATCCGGTCGATCGCGATAAAAAGCAAGTGATGCTGGCGCACTTAATCAAGACGCAAAAGTGGACACAGGTTTTGGTTTTTACCCGCACCAAACATGGCGCAAATAAATTGGTTGAACAGTTGATCCGTGACGAAATTAATGCGATGGCGATTCATGGCAACAAGAGTCAATCAGCGCGCACCAAAGCACTAGCAGAATTTAAAGATGGCAGCTTGACGGTCTTGGTGGCTACTGATATCGCAGCGCGTGGTATCGACATCGATCAATTGCCACACGTGGTTAATTACGACTTGCCAAACGTCGCCGAAGATTATGTCCACCGCATCGGTCGTACTGGTCGCGCTGGCGCGACCGGCGAAGCAGTGTCTTTAGTCTGTGTCGATGAATTCAAACTTTTAGCGGATATTGAGAAATTTATCAAACGTCAAATCCCGCAAGAAATTATTGACGGTTTCATTCCAGACCCACACGCAAAAGCGCAACCGATACAATTGCGCAGTTTTCCAAATCCTGCACAAGGACGTGGTCGTAGTACTGGTGGTAGTGGTGGAAGTGGTAGTCGGAGTAATACACCAAGTCGACCACAAGGTGCGCCGAAAGCCGCTGGTAGCGTCGCCCGTAATGCAGGACCAAAACCTGCAGGTGCAAAGCCAGCATTTAAACAAAGCACGCCACGTCGCTCTGGTGGACGCGGTGGTGCTTAATTTTTGACTAAATTGAAGTCATTTGTAAGACTAGACGGGCACATGTGCGAACATTGCCCGTTTTTAATTTGTAAAAAACCCTATAAAATTACTGAAATTAGAGCGCATTGATATTTTTTTACGATGATTTAAAGTGAAAACAACAGAATTTAAAGTACACTAACGACGCGTGCAGCGACGAAGATTCATGTTTTTCTTATCTAAGGGAATTGCTCTATGAATGACGCCGACCATCAGACTCAATTGTTTTGTCCAGATTTTCTTTCCATGGAACGGGCAATCATTGATGACTTTGTCGCCTGCACCAGAGAAAGTTGTGCCGAAACGGAAACCTGTGTCAAGGCTTTAGATCGAGGTGCTGGCAACGACTTTATTCATCGACTTTTTCGCGCTTTGCATTCACTCAAAGGCAATTGCCAAATGGTGGGGCTCTCACCATTCACTGAGCCTTTGCATCATGTTGAAGAGATCGTCGCGAAGATTCGAGCGTCAACCTTTCCTTACTTGCCCGTTGTTGGAGAATTCTTATTATTGGCGACGGATGAAATTGAAGATTTATTGGCTGAATTAATCAATACAAAACAGACAAACAATACAAGGCGCTTGTTACTTTGTAAAGTTAGTCAAGGTTTGTTAAACAATGTAAATCCAAACAACGTCAACGCAGAATTTCAACAAGCCATCGCTTTACTTGACAAAAAAGACCGAGGCGCAGCGTCAGAATATAAAACCAAAAAAGTGCTACTCGAAGTGCCGGCTGATCTAGAATTCATGCATAGTCTTTCCGATCATATCGATAATCTCAGCATTTATAGAAAAAATCGCAGTGACCAAGTTGTGCAAATGACTGAGCAGTTAAACCAAGCCATGGGTTTGCCAGTCAATCCTATCCAACTGCAGGCCGCATCCCTGATGCACGACATTGGCATGAGTTTTATCCCGCATAATATTTTCAATAAAGAAGGCTCTCTCTCCAAAGAAGAGTCTCGTAAAATTCAAGAGCATGTGGTGATCGGCAGTCAGTTTTTATTGCGTTTTGGCGGATGGGAAGACGCTGCGCGTATGGTTTTGGACCATCATGAGCGTTTTGATGGATCTGGCTATCCCAATGGGGTTAGCGGACAACAGATTCATCAGGGCGCCCGTATGCTGTCGATTGTTGATACCTTCTGTTCCATCACAACAGAACGCTCGGATCGTACTTTCAAAAAAAGTCTGCTGAGTGCTATCTCAGAAATCAATGCGAATAGCGAGACCCAATTTGATCCAGAAATGGTGCAAGTCTTTAATGAGGTCGTCAGAAAAATCATGATGAAACCTAGTCCCTAAATGACTTTTTAGGGTGGATGAAAATGGCGTCTATCCGTTGAAGAATAGACGCCGTTTTCCTTTGAAACTATTTCAATATTTCGCAGCTTGCCCATTCGCTGGCGTTGCTTTTTTGATGAACTCACGGATGTGCTCATTAGAAGTCGCCAAATCTTCTGAACGTAAGTACATCATGTGACCACTGCGATAGCCTTGAAACTCCATGCGATTCTTCATCTTGCCACTAGGATCGATCTGCCACATCGTGTACTTTGCATCAAAATAATTCGTCGCGCCATCGTAATAACCTGATTGCACCATCAGACGCATATATGGGTTTTGTGCCATCGCCAAACGTAGATCCTCGCCGGTGTTGTCATTGCTATTATCCCAAGGACGTACCGGGCCAAACATGTTGTACTTCACATCGGTTTTATACTTCAGTACATCGCGCAGATAGTGATTTATCGCTGGCGTGAAAGAGTGCAACCAAGAGGTCAACTCTGCATTGTAGTCTGGCCCACTACCTGCCTCTTTACGATCGATGCCCAAATAACGCGAATCTAAGCGCCCTACTGTTTGCCCTCTGCTGCGCAGTAACTCTTTCCAGAAATAGGCTGGTGGCATAGCTAAATTATGTTGTTGGATCACGGTCTCAGAAACCCCTGCATAACGTGCTACTTTGGCAGCGATATGCTGACGTTGCACAGGATCGATAAAGCCGCCTTTTGATAAAGCAGGAATAAAGTCATTTAAGGTGAAATTTTCGACTTCTGCCAAAACCTCATTCAGATCCCGCTTTTGTAAATCAGCTGGCAACACTTTATGATGCCAAGCGGTCGCAGCATAATATGGCAAACTGAGTGCATCATTGACGGGACCATCACGTTTGATGCCCAAACCTGTAGGCGACACCAAAATCACGCCGTTCAAATACATCCAGTGATTGTTTTGCAGTTCTTTGGCCAAGCCAGAAACCCGTGTGGTACCGTAGCTTTCACCGATCAAATACTTCGGTGAGTTCCAACGACTATGACGCGAGACAAAGGTATTGAGCCACTCAGCCAAATAAGCGATATCGGCATTCACACCAAAAAATTGCGCACGATCTGTTTTTAGATCGAGAATGCGAGAAAACCCAGTATTCACCGGATCGATATAGACAATATCAGCGACATCCAAAATCGAATGCGGATTATCTTTGACGCCATACGGTTGTAATGGATAACCCTCATCGTCAATATTCAACATCTTCGGTCCCGTGTAGGCAACATGCATCCAAACCGATGCCGAGCCTGGTCCTCCATTAAAGGAAATTACCAGAGGACGTTTATCCTTATTGCCAACATCACTGCGTTGATAATAGGTATAGAACAAGGAGGCAATCACCTTCCCATCCTTATCCCAAACTGGTTGGGTGCCTGCGGTAGCTTTAAAGGGAACAATTTTCCCTTTAATATTCACCTGACCGCTTGAATGCACTGCGGATTCAGCAGGCAACACGCGCTCATTTGTTAGTGCCGCTGATTTTGTCTTATCAATCGATGCCGAAATAGGGGTTGAGCTAGGTGCTTGATTTGCTGCATTATTAGTATCCTGCGCGTAAGCGTTTGCAACGCACAAGGCCATACTTGCCAGTAAAAATTTTGTGATTTTCATAGTCTAGTTATTCCATTATCTTTTTTATGATTAAATACTTATCTATTGATTTTGACTAATTCGATCAAAAGTGAATTTAGTCAAAAGAGCCTCAGTTCAGAGAGAAATTTCCAATAAAAGTTCCCTTCTTTATTCTCTTTCGGCAGTTCGCATTCATCGACTATCTTCACCTTCCTACTTCAAGCAATACAAGCCAAATAAACTGTCGATATGAGTATAATCTTCAGCAGTACAGACAAACTAGGAAACGAATCAATATGAGTAACAGTACAGACATAGAAATTTGCGGCGCCTTCAAGGCCAATGACGCTAATGGCAAAGAACACGCAATCAAGGGTATTCGCATTTATGACGAAGGCTATGGAATCATTGATGTATTTGTCGATTTTGCCGCAAGCATGGATGCGGGCAGTTTTCGCGATACGGTGTTAATCCAGCAAATCCTAGCTCGCTTGCGTAGCGCTGGCTATGTTGGGCCAGATTTTTTCGCGACCGATCCAACTTTACAAGAACGTAAAATGATCGTCTTGGAAGCACCTGAAGAGTTTTGCCAATTCGCGAAAACTAAAGGTTGGAAAAATTTGGCAGAAGAGTTTGAGTAAGATTCAGAATGAAAAAGCGCAGATTTCTCTGCGCTTTTTGCTATCTGCAACACTCAGATTAAGTCGGATCGATCACACCCATCGCAATCATACGTAAGGCCGTCAAGCTAGGAATAAAGAAGTATTCTCCGCCGCGTGTTTCCACCAAGCGTGGAATTTTGCTCAAGAAATACGGAGCCTGATCGCTGTCTGGATCCACCTGCAAGACTGCCTTACTAGGAAATTTTTCATCGGCACTATGATTGCCTAGCAAAATTTCCTTATCACTGCCTGCCTGAAAATCATTACCGTAATTAATCCATTGTTGCTGCACAAACTCGAACTGCCGGGCAATATCAGCATTAAGCATCATAATCACGATACCGTGATTGCCATCATCGCGACTACGATCTTTTACTGTTCCATAAGGCAGACCTCGACGCAATAAGCGACGGCGATTGGTCAGTGCGCCTGGCGTATCGAATGCACCTTCATTAAAGATCATACTGCCCGGTTTAGTCCCCTTGACCATTTCTAATGAAGCGCGTGGATTGATACGACGGATATGCGAGCTGAATGGACATTTAGCGCCACTCATATCCTCATCGTAGGTAAAGTCACTAAGCATTTTATCTTTACCCTTGTCGTCAGCGCCCATGAAAGCCATATCAAATTTTGCTTTGCTTTCAGCGTCAGGCGCTTTTACCAAAGGTGCGCCGTTATCACGCCAGCGACCGACAAATTTTGCAGCCAACAATTCTTTCCCGCCCGGATATTTTTTACCATGCTCTTCCAAATAGGCGTCAAAGGTCGCGACGTTTTCATGCAATTTTCGATACACCATGTAGGTGCCATTGCGAGATAGCAAAACGGGCTGTGGAGCTGGTGGATATTCGTGTGCTTCGTCGATATGACCTAGCAAAAATTCACCCGTTGCTAGCGGTGCCCAACTACCGTCGTCCATTTGTTTGCCACGGCCATGTACGTTCAAATCATAGTTAGGTGTGCCTTCAAACACAGGATCGCCGATGCCGTCGGTATAACCAAAATGCTCTTTAGCAGTCGGCCGACCATTTTCCATGACCACATTCACATCTTGATAGTCAAATAACTCGCCATCCTCACCGCGATGACCGCCAAGAATGACGACGCCATCATGATAATCAGCCACCACTGCTTTGAGCCAAGCATAACTCTCTTCCAACAATACCGGCAGGCGCGCATTAAGAGAAATAAAGATGTGCACATCTTGCTCGCGAGTTTCGCGGTTTCCAGCCCAAATCGGGTCCCAATTACCCGGAGCACTTGGACCATCGTCACCTAAGATATCGCGTCGATCTTTCATCCCGGCGACGAATTCACGCGAGAAGCCAATTAAGGAAGAACGTGGCAAATCGAGTTCTTTTAAACCTTGGTAAGCAAAAGCAATATTGACGGTCCAATTCGGTTGTTTAATCTGTCCAGGGCCGTCACCCCATTCCACTGAAGACGTCACACGTTTAGTCACCGCACCGACAAATGCGCGCCCTTTGGCTGAATCACGGATATTTAGAAAAATATAGCGTGCTACCGGATAGCCAAAGCGTCCATAGGCGCGAATGACATTACCTTGAATATCGGTCAAATCTAATTGTTTAGTCACAGTATCACCTAATTAAAGTCTGTATTTACCAGCAGCCCAAGTCGGCGCCGTGAGATTGGTCGGGGCTACGCGCTGCATGAATGCTTGCAGATTAATCTTGATCGTCGCGGCATCCTGGCCTTGGTTATCAATCGTAAATTTCGCAAATTCTTGTTTCAGGTATAGCGCCTTTAACTGCTCTTCTAATGGCTCATCATTAGAACCATTAAAGAACAAAGACGCTGGCAACTGGCACTGCTTCATGTAACGAATAAAAGAATCCGCATCACGTACTTTTTCAAAACCATAGCAATGCTGCCAAAGTTCCTTCACGCGATCGCTAATGGCATTCCACATGCCACGCAGATAGCCTTCCAAGTCGCCATTCACGCCACCATAAAAATTACTGGAAAAAACCAAATATCGATTTTTTAGATGGTCTTCTTTTGGTACTGTATTTCGCCTAATGGTGTCAGGAACTGCAGGTAAAAAATCACTGAAAGTATCCAGCGCACCGCCGGTCGGTAGTGATTCGGTATACACATCATCGAGTACAAAAAACCGGCATAGATAAGTCTGTGGCACTTTTGCCATAGGACTATTATCTTCAAAATTCCAATGTTGCAGATGATCGCGAATCACATCTGCGTAAGCAATTTCGTCTTGCGTATAGCCGCTTTTGATCGGCGACAAAATCGTTAGGGCATAAGCGCGACCGCTGATATTACCCGCCATGTTGCTCTCCTTGTGTTGGCTTGCCTATATTGCGTTCTAACATTGCCTTTTCTGCGATTTCTTTCTTCAAGCGCCCATCGTGCCAACGCTGGCGACGTTCAACTTGATAGGCAGACATACTGATAATCGGCGTCGGATGCATTTCCCCCAAATCGTGCTGCAAGCCACGCACCAAGGCGTTATAGCGTTTCATAAAGTCGTCATCACTGGCATCTAAAGGCTGCTTTTGAAAAGCGATCAAGGCATCTTTCACAGCCTTCGCGCTCTTGACGTCGTTCGACGCAGCTAATGGATAGGCATTGTAGTAATGAATCGTTTCAATCTGGTTATAGCGTATGTAGTTGTGAAACGGCGTCAATGGTACTGATTTCGGATAACGAATATTCCACTTCCAAAACAAGTCGAGTCCACCAGGAATCGCAAAGGTGAATGAGTCCACATACTGATCCCAGCTTCCATTGAAGTTACTAAAAAACAGCATGTAAGAATAATTCAATTCCTCTTTCGGCTGTTTAGGGTCCAAATGTGGGAACTGGTTTTTGCCAATAATGACCCAACGTGCATAGTGAATCAGCGACAAAGTAATCAAACCACGCAGAGTCGATGGCTTTTTTAAAGCAATCCAAAAAATGAGTTTATTTAGCCATACTGTGTACCACCGGATTGGTGTGATCACATTCATGGCGTATGCCTTACCTGCGATATTCGACATGCTTTCCCTCCTATTAAAGACAATCTTAGAAAATCAATGAATGCCGAATCAGCACTCCCTTCAAACATGCTTTTTTTACATATGAAACGCACAAAATTTTGCTATTTAGACTTGATAAAGTCAAATAATAGAAAACTTATTTTTGTATTCGTCGTATTTCAAGCGCATTTGGACGATTCATAGCCTAAGCTAAGCAAATTAAATGCCAATTTATCGTGATAAGAACTACCTATCGGCATTCAAAGTCAGACTATCTTCGTGACTGTGGTGGTCATATGACTAGATAATTATTTCTTCAAAACTTAGCAACCAAGTGTAAAGGTGACTTGACAATGCTCTTATTTCGTTTACTATGTCAATCATGCTTTACATAACAAATTTTGTTTAAACATGTAAAGCAAACCGGATCAACATGAAACAGCACGGCGTCGCCTTGCTTTTTTTATGCGAATCTATGTCAAGCGTGCTTTACATTCTATTTTTTACAAAGTCAAGGAAACCCTATGTTCAACAATGAATACTCTAAAAAAGACAAAGTCGATGCAAAGAAGTATGGCAGCGAGCTAGGAATCAGTATCGTGATCTACACGCTTGTCCTGTTTGGATCTATCACGATTGCGAAACCAATGGAAAACGGCTGGTTGCGAACTTTAATCGTGTTAACGCCAACGCTTCCTGCCTTCGGTGCATTCTGGGCGATCATTCGTCATTTTCGACGGATGGATGAATACATGCGAGTGTGGTTGTTAGAAGTCATTGCTCTCGCTGGCGGTATCACCGCCTTCTTTAGTTTTAGCTATGGTTTTTTAGAAGGCATGGGCTATCCCAAACTCAGCGGCTTCATCATTTACGTCGTATTTATGGGAAGCTGGGGGCTAATTACACTCTTACGTAAATTCGTTTTGGAGCGTGAACAATGAGAAATATCGTCAAAGAATTACGCACAGAAAAAGAATGGAGTCAGGCTACGCTGGCAGACCACCTCGAAGTCTCGCGCCAAACCGTGAATGCCATCGAAACAGGTCGCTATGATCCCAGCCTGCCACTGGCGTTCACCATTAGCAAATTATTTAGCAAACCGATAGAGAAAATATTTTTTGTGGAGTAAGCGAAATTCCACCTGAATGAAAAATCTGGATTACCCCTTATCAAAGCAGAGTTGTCACTAGCGCGATACTCTGCTTTGAATATCCTTTTGTATGAAGCCAAAAAACGCATCTCAAGCGTCCAGTAGCTCCCAGCCAGAATGACGCAATGGCAGTTTATTCACTGGCTTTCCACCTGCCTTTAACAAAGCGTTTGCCAACGCGGCAATGATCGAAGATGGCCCTTCTTCACCGACGCCTTGAGGCACTTCGCCATTCGCTAAAATAAAAACTTCTATCGGTGGTGTCTGTGCCATATTGATCAGACGATAGGAATCAAAATTACCCTGTTCCACCTGCCCATCTTTAAAAGTGATTTCGCCAAATACGGCTGCACTTAAACCAAATAAAGTACCGCCTTGCATTTGATGTTCAATCGCCGCAGGATTGCCAGCAACGCCAGGATCAATCGCTGCAAAAATTTTTACCAAACGATACTTGCCAGGTTCAACAACAGCGATCTCAACGATGTGCGCACTAAACAAACGCTTTCCATAACCATTCATCGCGAAGCCCCGAAAATGCGAGACT
>JAYVHZ010000583.1:0-9118 GCA_043770645.1 Undibacterium sp.
CAGTGCAACTTCCGCTATTCCTAGCGCCACGGTAATGGTGACTAAGGACAGTAGTAAATTTTTGAGTAGTTTCATATTGTCTAATCTAATTCAAACGCGTTTTCGTAGCTGATTTTTAAAGCAGGATTTTGTTTTTCTTTTTTCAGATAACAGTTGCCAATCGCGAGTCGTTCAATATCGGTTCCCATAAAGCATTTAAATGCTTCTTCTGGGGTATTCACGATGGGTTCCCCGCGTACATTAAAGCTGGTGTTGACTAAAACAGGGCAGCCCGTGAGTTGTTTAAAACTCGATAGCAAAGCGTGATAACGTGGATTGGTGTCTGCTGTCACAGTTTGCAGACGCGCTGAGTAATCGACATGAGTTACCGCCGGAATTTTGGAGCGGGCGACCTTGAGTTTATCGATGCCAAATAGATTTTTTTCCTCCTCGGGTACCGCAATTCTTTGTTTTTCCTGAACTTCGGCGACCATTAACATATACGGGCTATCAGCATCGAAATCGAACCACTCATGTACGTCTTCCCGCAAGATCGAGGGCGCGAATGGACGGAAGGACTCGCGAAATTTAACTTTTAAATTCAATGTGCTTTGCATTTCTGGTGAACGTGCATCACCTAGAATGGAACGGGCACCTAATGCGCGAGGACCAAATTCCATGCGACCTTGAAACCAACCGATTGCATTGCCCATTTGTAGATCATTTGCGCAGGTGGCAATCAGAGTTTGTTCATCTAGAACTTCAAATTCGGCGCCAGCATTGCGAAGGCGTGTTTCAATGTCGGCTTGTGCAAACTCGGGGCCAAGATAGCTGCCACGCATATGATCAAACCCAGTGCAAGTTTTGCGATCTTGGTCTAAGTAGCCATGATAGGCAGCTAAGGCTGCGCCTAAAGCACCACCAGCATCTCCAGCGGCTGGTTGTACCCAAATATTCTCAAAGGATTTATCCTGAAAGATCTTACCATTGGCAACGCAGTTGAGCGCAACTCCCCCCGCCAGGCACAGGTTTTTCATGCCCGTTTCTTTCGCTACGCTGGCAACTAACCGACTAATGACTTGCTCGGTCGCGGCTTGCAGCGATGCTGCCAAATCCATATGCACCTGTGTTAGTTCTTGTTCTGCTTTACGAACAGGCAGATTGAATAGCGCGCCAAAGTGACGATTGGTCATGGTTAAGCCGGCACAGTAATCAAAATACTTCATATCGAGCCGGAACGAGCCATCGGGCTTGACATCAATTAAGTGTTTGAAGATTGTTTCCACATAGATCGGTCTGCCGTAGGGCGCGAGTCCCATGACTTTATATTCGCCCGAGTTGACTTTGAAGCCGAGATGATAAGTGAAGGCTGAATACAGCAGTCCCAAGGAATGCGGGAAGTGTATTTCCTTAATCACTTCTAGGCTTTTTCCGCGTCCGATTGCCAATGAGCTAGTTGCCCATTCACCGACGCCATCAAGCGTAAGCACAGCCGCTTCCTCAAAAGGAGATGGATAGAAGGCACTGGCAGCGTGGCTGACGTGGTGCTCGCCAAACAATAGTTTATCCTCCCAATTCACATGCGCTGAAAAACTTTTGAGTTCCTTCGCCAGCAGACTTTTTAGGAAGAGTTTTTCACGCAACCACACTGGAAGCGCCAGTCGAAACGAGGAAAAACCTTTCGGGGCAAATGCCAGATAAGTCTCAAGCAAACGCTCAAACTTCAAAAAAGGCTTGTCGTAAAACGCGACGTAATCAACTTGATCGGCTTGGATACCTGCTTGAGCTAGGCAGAACTGTAGCGCCTGAGCGGGGAACGCTGCGTCGTGTTTTTTACGGGTGAAGCGTTCCTCTTGCGCTGCTGCAATGATGACACCATTGTGTATCAATGCGACTGCACTATCGTGGTAATACGCTGATATGCCGACTACAAACATGGTGGTTTAAAAGAGAGTGTAAATGAATGGTGCGATTGCACTGCCCTTCGCCAAAACGATGAGTGCGCCTAGTAAAGCCATGATGACAAAAATAGGTAGCAGCCAGAATTTTTTACGTGCACGCAAGTACTGGAATAATTCTTTAATGAATAGCAAAATCAAATTCCTGAAAATGAAGTGAAAACAGAGAACACAGTTCTTCGAGCGAAGTTAGGTTGAGGTCGTCGATTTTTTGAAGCCTTACTTGAATCAACGCCACATTAAAATTGATTTTTCATCGATTTTGGATCTGGTCCAGCAGTCGGTCTGGTTTTCCAATAAGTTTGGCAATTAGGATCGAATTCTAGATCCAAGGTGCGTTTTCCAAACAGGCGCATGATCAATGCAAATGGGGTAATCGTGCCAAAAAAAACGATTCCCAGCGCGATAGGACTCACAATTTTTGAAAGTAGTTCGCCAAACTGCATCCACAAAATATTGAGTCTCGACAAGACACTTGGGAATAGTAAGGCGGGAACAAAAAATAGCCCAGCGAAAAACAGCGCCCAATAACGAATCGATTGATGACTCAACAATGGGAATAAGCTTACGATCAGGAAAAACGCCGACATGATGAAGCCGAAATTTCGGTCCGATGATCTGGCGATTTCTTTGTGTGGTGGAGATGGCGAATGCATGGGCGTCAAACTCATGTGGGTTTAAAGTTGGCGAATCTGGTGTCAAACATTTGAGGTTTGAAAATAGCGCGTAGTATCGCATATCGCGCTGCAAGATGGTCAATGATGTGTTTCCCGTTGAAAAAGAAATGCATCCACATTTTCATTGACAATATCAATGATGATGGAGGCATTTTTTCAAGATGGATTGGATGATACTAAGGCAGCACAATCGCGTATCGCTAAGCAAGAGGTAAATTGGTATCAATATGTAATTAGTATTGCTAATAAGATTCGGCGTTGCTCTTAGATGACACACCGAGCGAAGCGCTTAGCGTAGACCAAAGGAGGTAAGGAGGAATACTTAGATTTTGCGAACGGAAAATTTGCACTGTTGTAAGGTGTTGACTAAGTCTAAAACTGACTTAGGCTATTCAAGGCGACTACAGATAATCAAATGAAGGTGGATAAAGGCGATAAAAGAAGTCAGGAGCGATGGCTCTAGATACGTGTTTCACTTAGATGATCAAAGCTGCCGACAAGGTGATGACTTCATCTTCAGATTCTTCCAAAATACTGAGTAAACTGCCTTCGCCGACTACAAAATCAATTTCGGATTCACAGCGATTGGTTTCCGTATCGGTGCGTGTATCAAGTGGGGAAACGGTACGTGCTAGTTCATTTGCAAGTAGTAAGGTATCGCCTAATGTTTCTGGTGGCATGGCACGCAAGCCATACCAGAGCGCCTCTAGGGCATCATTGACTTCACTTGGTAAATTCAGATTCTTCAACACAGCTCGACCGATGATTGCTTCTTGTGAGTCTTGTTGACTGGCTTCATTTAGCTCATCAAAATTAGCGTCATCGCTTGCACCTGAGAGATCGTCTTGTTCCAACAAACAGGGAAACTCTTCAGCACGTGATAGTAAGTAAAAGCCACCAACCTCGTGCACGATACCGGCAAACATAGCGGTGTCAGGATTGAGTTTAGTCACGCGGCGAGCGAGGACTTGCGATAGGGCAGCTACTTGTGCGGAATGTTCCCATAGTTGATTGATTTTTGCGCGAATAACTGGATGTTTGCTGGCACCTGCGATTTGCCGCATGACCAAAGAAGCAACAAGTGCTCGTAGCGTATTAAATCCTAAGCGGGCGATCGCTGCGCGAACATTGCTGACGCTATTTGAAGAACGGTTGTAAGCGACACTATTTGCCACGGCAACCACTTTGGCGGCCAATAGAGGTTCGTTCATGATGATTTTGGCAGCGCTGTCTAAACTGCAGTCCGCCACATCAATCGCTTCCTGTACGCGCAATGAAGTGGCGACACTAGCAGAAAATATCAAGTCGTCGCGCAAAGCTTGTTCTACCAGCAGATCTAAGGCTTCAGATTTATTCATGACACAGAATCGCTCCGCATTGAGGAAAACGCATTTCATCTCACTTCAGTCAGCTTAGGAAGAATAGCTTGACCAGCTAAGATTCATCGTCAGACAAATGAATCCGCCAAATTTTGTGCGTGATTACTAATTTCGTCAAATTACAATGTAGCAGATAAGCTTGCTTCTTGGAAATTTTATTTAAACTGTTGTATTTAAAGATAAGCAGTTGGAAGTTGCTAAGTATTGCTTAAATAAGCTCATTAACTTCTTATCTGGAAATCACTGATAAAAAATCTTTACTATTCTCGGATCAGCGACCACTTTTTACCATGACGTAGTTTGCCACTTAAATGGGTTTCTTATACAGTCTTCTGAATAAAAAAGTTTGCGACAAGGCGACAAGACTAACCGATGCTGCAGCGGCGATTATGCTCAGCAATAAATGTAAGGGTTCTGGGTTGCCAAAATAGAATAACTGCCGCAAATACGGAATAAATAGTATTAGTGTCATTGCTAAACAAGTAAGGCCGCAGACCCACCATATGATGGGATTGGGCGCACGCAGTGCATGCTGTAGATTGCCGCTTAGTGAGCGATTTAGAAAGATAAAACCGAGATTGCCCACCACAATCGCTGCAAACGTGATGGCGCGGGTTTCGTCAGTCGAAATGCCATGTTGGATGGCGAACCAGTATATTGCTAGTACGCTTAGAAATATGATGCTTCCTTGCCAAAAACCGCGCCATACAACTTCTGCCTGAAAAATACTTGCATCGATAGAGCGTGGTGCTCTTTGCATAATGTTCTCTTCCTCCTCTTCTGCTTCGAATACCAGTGAGCAGCTAGGATCAATGATTAATTCTAAAATAAGAATATGAACTGGCATTAATAGCACAGGCCAGCCGAACATGACTGGTAAGAAAGAGAGGCCAACGATAGGGACATGGGCAGCGATGATAAAGCTTAAGGTTTTACGTAAATTATCAAAAATGCGTCGACCTAGACGCACTGCAGCGACGATGGCAGAAAAGGAGTCGTCAAGTAATACTAAGGCAGCTGATTCGCGTGCAACATCGGTGCCGCGCTTACCCATGGCAATTCCGATATGTGCCGATTTGAGTGCTGGAGCATCATTTACCCCGTCACCCGTCATCGCCACGATGGCATTATTTTGTTTGAGGAGATTGACGAGGCGCAGTTTTTGTTCCGGCATTACGCGGCAGTAGACGTGTATTTGTTCTAATTTTTGTTTTAGGTCCTCGTCCGACATGTCCAGCATGGCGCTACCAGATAGCACGCCACCAACAGTGTCGATGCCGCATTGATTGGCGATATTGATGGCAGTAGCGGGATAGTCTCCTGTGATCATGAGTACCCGTATTCCTGCATTGCGGCATTCTTTGATTGCTTCGGGTACACCTTCACGAATCGGATCAGCAAAGGCGACTACGCCTAAAAGTTTAAAATCAAAATCATGTTGTTGTTGCGGTAGGTCTGTCGGTTTTGCTTTGTCCTGCTCAAATTCAGCTTTAGCGACCGCGAGTACACGCAAACCGGCTTCTGCCATCAGGTTGACTTGAGCCATCAGTTGTTTAGTCTTGTTGGCATCAAGGTGGCAAAGACTGGCAATCGCTTCAGGTGCTCCTTTGCTGGCGACGATGATGTGCTGATGTTGTGGATCAGTACTTTGCCAGGCGCGTGAAATCGCTAGTAAGTCTTTTGACAGCGGATATTCTTCGAGTAGTGACCAGTCTTTGTGCAGGTGTTCTGTATTCGTCAAATACACTTGTCCAGCCTGTTGTAAAGCCTGATCCATAGGCTCACTACCTTGGCTTTGGCTAGCTAAAACGGCAAATTCCAGAACTTCATGCAAGCTGTCTGGTAAGTTCGAATTTGGTGAGCAAATGAAGCTCACCTCTCCAGCAACCACCTGAGCAAGTGCCATTTTGTTTTGTGTCAGGGTTCCAGTTTTGTCTACGCATAAAACATTGGCAGCTCCTAAAGTTTCAATGGCAGGTATGCGCCGCGTAAGTACTTTTTTCTGACCGATGCGCCAGGCACCAATACCGAGAAAGATCGTCAGTACCACGGGTAACTCTTCTGGAATCATGGCCATCGCGAAGGTTAAACCAACCAGAATTCCGCGCATCCAGTCGTGACGAGTGTAGCCGTACCAGAGCGCAAGGATGATCGCCATCAATATGCTGGCTAGCGCAACATATTTGACAACCCGTCTGGTTTCCTGCTGCACTCTGGTCGGTTCTTCTTGTATCTCTGCTAATGCGCTACCGATTTTGCCAATTGCTGTGCGTGCACCGATGTGCTTGACGATCGCGACGCCTTTGCCCTGAACTATTAGGCTTCCAGAGTAGACAAACGCGGTATTGTCGCCGCCAGCGGCTTGCATCTTGACTGCGTCCAAAGCAATTTCGAGGTTAACCTCATTTTCTTGGGTTTGAATACTGACTTTAGTGACTGCAACTGATTCACCAGTGAGCAATGATTCATCAATGCTTAAGTTCAGACAAGAAACTAGAACCCCGTCAGCCGCGATGCGATCCCCTTCATTCAGTATCAGATAGTCACCAGCGACGACCTGATTGCTTGGGATGTTGCGTTGCTCGCCATCGCGCAAGACGATTGCGCGAGGATTGGACAGGTCGCGCAAGGCTTCTAAGGCCCGTTCAGTTTTATGTTCTTGATAAAAGCTGATGATGACCATACCCATCACAAACCCGGATAGCACTACGGCGTCATGCCAGTCACCTAAAATGAGATAAACGCTTGCGCATCCGAGTAATAGTAAAATCATAGGCTCAGATAAAACATGCCAAGCAATTTGCCAAAGATTTTGAGGTTGTGCTGTTGGTAGTTCGTTCAGACCATCTGTCTGTAAGCGGATCAAGGCATCTTGTTGACTCAGTCCATTGAATTTATTGGAGATCGGTATCGGCATCGCTTATTCCATCAGGAATGAATTTCAGTTCCTGATAGTTGCATGAAATCGAGTGCCGCTAGAACGTGGAAGGCTATTTTTCTCAGAATTATTGCCTGATTTTGCTCCAGATCAAGAAAAAAGCCGACTATCATTATCATGATAATCGGCTTTTTCTTAGGGGATGGTGACCTTAGGCTAAAGTCGCAATCACAGGCGCATGATCCGATGGTTGCTCCCATTTGCGTGGCACGCGATCAACGACGCAAGAAGTGCAGCGTTCTGCTAAGGGTTTGGAGAGTAATACGTGATCAATCCGAACCCCTTTATTTAGGCGGAAACCAAGTTGACGGTAATCCCACCAGCTAAAGGTTTTTTCTGGCTGTTCAAATTGACGGAAACTATCGCTTAATCCCAGCGCAATTAAGGCTTGAAAGGCCGCTCTCTCTGGCGGCGAGACCAAATTCATGCCTTCCCAGGCGGCCGGATCATGCACGTCGCGATCGTCGGGAGCAATGTTGTAATCTCCCAGTAGAGCGAGTTGTGGATGCTGTTCCATCTCTGCTTTCACCCAATCGTGCAAGGCTGCTAGCCAACTCAGTTTGTATGGATATTTTTCCGAATCCAGCGCCTGACCATTCGGCACATAGGCGCAGATGATACGCATACCCGCAATTGTTGCGGCGATGATGCGTTGCTGCTCATCTTCGAACAAGGGATTGTTTTTTTGCACAGCGTCGATTGGATGACGCGAAACGATCGCCACGCCGTTATAGGTTTTTTGACCTGTGAACACAACGTGATAACCAGCAGCTTCTATCTCCGCTTGTGGAAATTTATCATCGGTTAGCTTGGTTTCTTGAATACACAAGATATCGATAGGATTCATTTCCAGCCACTGCAAGACTTGTGGCAGACGAACCTTCAGAGAATTAACATTCCAGGTGACAAGTTTCATATTTGATCTTATGCAAAAACGCGATACGTTAGAAAAATACCTTAGAAAGATACGCTAACAAGTACGCTAAAAATAAAAACGCGCTCAATGCAAGCAAAGAGCGCGTTGAATGAAATAGCTGTAAGTTAGCCAGCGCGGTTCATCAGGAACGTGGTCAACATCGGTACCGGACGGCCAGTGGAGCCTTTTGCCGCACCTGATTTCCATGACACGCCGGCGATATCCAAATGCGCCCAGGTGTATTTCTTGGTGAAGCGCTCCAAGAAACAGGCTGCGGTAATCGAGCCTGCAGCTGGGCCACCGATGTTGGCTATATCCGCAAAATTTGATTTTAACTGCTCGTTATACAAGTCTCCAATAGGCAAACGCCATGCGACGTCATTTGCCTGCTTACCAGCCGCTAACAATTCTTCTGCCAACTTGTCATGCGTGTCATCGTGACGTGTGAATAGCCCGGTTGTGTGGTGGCCTAAAGACGTAATGATCGCACCAGTCAAAGTCGCCACGTCAATCACCGCGGCTGGCTTGAAGCGTTCTACGTAAGTCAAGGCGTCACACAAAATCAAGCGACCTTCCGCATCGGTATTCAAGACTTCGATTGTTTGGCCGGACATGGATGTGATGATGTCGCCTGGTCGTGTGGCACTGCCAGATGGCATGTTTTCGCAGGTTGGGATCACAGCAATGACGTTGAGTTTTAACTTCATTTCGCCGATGGCGTGCATGGTACCCAGAACAGAGCCTGCGCCGCCCATGTCGTATTTCATTTCATCCATGGCTGCGCCCGGCTTCAACGAGATACCACCTGAGTCAAACGTGATACCTTTGCCGACCAATACGACAGGTGCATCCTTGGCTTTGCCACCCATGTGTTTTAATACGATAAATTTTGGTGGTTCATCAGTGCCAGCAGAAACGGACAAGAAGCTATTCATCTTCAAAGCTTGGATTTGCTTACGTTCCAAAACTTCTACGCCCATCTTGAAATCGGCAGCGATTTTTTTCGCTATATTGGCTAAGTGCGTTGGCGTACAGAAGTTCGCTGGGAGATTGCCTAATTCCTTGGTCAATTCCATGCCGTTGACCATGGCGATACTTTGCGTCAAAGCGACTTTGGCTGCCACAGCTTCGTTAGCCGCGACGTAGATCGCTATTTTTTTGATATTTGCAGGAACGGTATCTTTTTTACTTTTGTGGGTATCGGTACGGAAAACCGCTTCTTTGAATGCGATCACCGTTTGACGAATTGTCCAAGCCAAGTCGCGACCATC
>JAYVHZ010000584.1:0-11154 GCA_043770645.1 Undibacterium sp.
TCCCAACACAATGAAAACCACCAATCAATCCAGCCGAGATCGCTGCGAGAATAAGAGGTAGTGTTAACATGGGCTCAGACGAAGTTATATGAGTTTTGAATATTTGGCGCTACTTTGGCGTGATAAATACTGATCAAAAATCATACTAAAAGCACGCACAAACATACGACCTTTTGGTGTCACATTTACCGTGGCATCATTGGACCGAATCAATCCTTCCTCGACATAGGACTGCATCCGAACTAACTCATCGTGAAAATAGGTCGCAAAATCAATTGAATACTTCTTTTCAATTTCTGCCACGTCTAGAGTCGTGCAGCACATCAAATCCATAATGATTTCTCGACGCAACAAGTCATCCTGACTTAAATGAAAACCTTTTTCAACCGGTAACTGACCCGCGTCAAGTGCCGCGTAATAGTCGTCTAAAGTACGAACATTCTGCACATAAGAAGCACCAAGTTTGCCAATCGACGACAAACCTAAAGCAATCAGATCACAGTCAGCACGGGTGGTGTAGCCTTGGAAATTCCTATGCAGTGATTTATCCTTTACCGCCAATGCCAAACTATCTTCTGGCTTTGCAAAATGATCTAGTCCGATATAGACATAACCCTCAGCAAGCAAGCGTCGCAGTGACATCAGGAAAATTTGCAAGCGTTGTTCTGCTGAAGGTAAATCGTCTTCATTAATTCGTCGTTGGGGTTTGAATCGTGTCGGCAGATGCGCATAATTATATAAGGCAATGCGGGCCGGTGATAAAGCGATCACTTGATCTAAGGTGCGAGAAAAACTTTCCAAACTTTGTTTCGGCAAACCATAAATCAAATCGAAATTAATAGACCCAAAACCGACTGCGCGACTTTGATTGATACATTGTTCGACCATCGCATACGGCTGTATCCTGTGTACAGCAATTTGCACTTGCTCATCAAAATCCTGCACTCCCAAACTAGTACGATTAAATCCGATATCCGCTAAGAGCTGCAAAGTCTGCGTAGTCACCGTACGGGGATCGATTTCGATCGAAATTTCTGCATCATCTGCAAAATCAAAATGTTCGCGCAACATCGCCATCAAACCGCGCATTTCCTCTTCACTCAGAAATGTCGGCGTACCGCCACCAAGGTGCAGTTGCGAAACAGTTTCTCGCGTCGTCAGATACTGCTTCACCAAGGACAATTCTTGCGCCAAATAACGTAGATAAATCGCGGATTTACTTCGATCTTTTGTGATGACCTTATTGCAGGCGCAGTAGTAGCAAAGCGAGGCGCAAAATGGGATATGGATGTACAACGAAAAGGGCGGTTTGTTATTCGACTGATTTCGCTGTTCAAGATATTGAATATAGGAGGATGCAGTGAAATCGGTATGAAAACGATCCGCAGTTGGATATGACGTGTAACGAGGCCCCAAAGAATCGAAGCGTCGAATTAAGTCTTCCGAAATTTCCAAATTATCATTTACCTTTGGTAAAACAGGCGATTGATCCAATGTTGATATTGAGATTGTCATGTAGTTCTATGATGCTTTTCGTAAAAGTAAGGCCGTCAACCAGCTCGAAAACGCACCTAATGCCCAAAAAATTAAGAATCCAATTGTGTATGCCCCAAGCATATGAACTTGAACGCGCTCGTCAAGCACGATCAACTCCATAGGATCAACCATACTGAAAAATAAACCAGTTGCGACACAGGCCATTAAGAAAGCTGGCCATAAAACGACCATTAACGTCGACTTTATTGAGATCTTTTCTTGTTGCACATTGCTCGTTTCCAAACTCAACTCCTCTACCAAATACTGACTAGTTATTCGAGAAACAGCCGACGACGATTTCACAAAGGCGTAAAAATTAACGCGATGGTGTCAAGCGTAATTTTCTTTGCAAGGGATCAACCCAATCACCAGTCAAACGCCACTCATTAGTCTCCAACTTGACGTGTAGAACTTGAAGCACGCCAGAATTGATCGCACTTTCAAACTTATTATCCTGTGAGAAATCAGCTTCATATTTACCTAGTGCTACGAGTTTTAGAGGCATGCGACGAATGACTTCTTCGACTGAACCATCAGCAGCACCAGAACTTGCCAAGCTCACTTGTACCACTTCGGGCAATACCTGCTTTGAACTCAGTTGCATAAGGATTTTCTTGCTTATCAAATTGAATTGAATATTTGCGTCCAGAGCCAATTCACGCGCTTTAGCGTCACGTTGCAAATTCGTATTGATCATCAAACCTTGACGATAATAATCCTTGGCAACAACTTGATCTGCACCACGAAAAGCGATAACACCAGTAATGATACTTGCGCACACCACCAGTAATGGTCCGCCCACCACTAATAACAACCAAGGTTCTTTGTACCAAACATCTTTTTTAATGACTTGCGTCAATATGCTGGAATTCATTTTTTCCTTCCTTCTCAAATCTATTTCAAAACGATCACCGACCTACTTTGGCACCAGAAAAACAGCCTTTTCAACCACCGAAATGTCCGCATTGGAAGAATCAGTAATGACGAAACGAATTCGATTCGAACCCGTTGGAACCACCCCTGCAGGCACCCTGACCCGAATTGGGAAAGCTTGACTGCTTGACGATTTAATCGTAATTTTTTCTTCACCAACAATCAACGCACCAGCAATGCCTTTGACACTAATTAAGAATGTGCGCTGTGCTTCTTGTGTATTCATTATTTGTAAGCGATACACGTTCTCAATCGCTCCAACTTCGGTAATTTTTGGCATCGCACGATCGCGCAAGACATCAACTTTTAATGGTACGCGATATGCTAGAGAGACTGCTGCTGCCAAAATGATCAATCCAAGTATGGCGCCATAAACCAAAGTGCGCAGTCGGAATACTCGCTTCCACATCGCTTCTTTTGTCATTTTTTCCGTCAGCGCATGCTCGGTGGTGTAACGAATCAATCCTCGTTCGTACCCCATTTTATCCATGACTTGATCACATCCGTCAATGCAGGCACCGCAGGCAATGCATTCATATTGCAATCCTTGACGAATATCAATCCCAGTTGGGCATACCTGCACACAAATACTGCAGTCAATACAAGAGCCGAGCCCCTCGGCTTTAAAGTCAAGCGTCTTCGTCCTCGCGCCACGTGGTTCGCCACGCTCCACATCATAAGTAACAATCAATGTATCTTTGTCGAACATCGCGCTTTGGAATCGCGCATAAGGGCACATGTATTTGCAAACCTGTTCGCGCATGAAGCCTGCATTGCCGTATGTGGCGAAAGCATAAAATAAGAACCAAAAAGTTTCCCATGGTCCGAGGTTGAAACTAAACACCTCTGCCGCCAAAGTCTGAATCGGCGTGAAGTAACCAACAAACGTAAATCCTGTCCAAAGAGCGATCAACAACCAAATCAAATGCTTTATGGATTTCACGCGAAACTTGGCGAAAGACATTGGCGCCTTATCCAAGCGCATTCGGGCACTTCTTTCCCCTTCAACCTTAGCCTCAACCCACATAAAGATCTCGGTATAAACTGTTTGAGGGCAGGCGTAGCCGCAGAACAGCCGCCCTGCGATGGCTGTGAATAAAAATAAAGATAGGGCAGAAATGACGAGTAACACGGCAAGATAAATAAAATCTTGCGGCCACAAAACCAAACCAAAAATATAGAATTTTCGGTTCACCAGATCAAACAAGACAGCTTGCCTGTCATTCCATGTCAACCAAGCTGAACCATAGAATAAAATCTGCGTAAAAAATACCAAGACCCAACGCCAAGATTGAAACCAACCTTTTTGAGAACGCATGTAGATATTTTTCCGTTCTTCAAACAAAGCTAGTTCTACTTCTTCAATTGGAATAGGGATGATAGGTATTTTTTTCATTGGCAACGACTACATTCATTTTTTCCCTATCTAGCAATAGCCAAACGGGCGAAACAAGCTTGCACCTTGAGTCGTGCGTATCGGTAAATACGCACGACTATGCAATCTATTTACTTACTGGTGCAGCCTCAACACTAGTAGATGCTGGTGTATTTGATATTTGCTTTAAAGCACTCACTTCGGCGTCAGTCACGACACTACCCGAATTGGACAATCCCCAAACATATGCAGTTAAAAGATGGATTTTTGCATCAGTCAAAATTGCCTTATGCGCTGGCATTTGATTCGCACGGCCTTTGTTGATTGACTCCATAATATTATCAATACCACCACCATACAGCCAAACTTTATCAGTCAGATTTGGCGAGCCCAAAGCTTGATTACCCTTTCCATCAGCGCCGTGACATGCTGCACAAACACCAAACTTTGATTTACCAATCGCAGCTTTGATTGGGTCATGAGGGACACCAGACAAACTCATCACATAGTTAGCGACATTTCTTACATCGTCATCTGAACCAATTGCAGCACCCATTGGTGGCATTTGCCCGTTGCGCCCTTCTTGCAAAGTGGTCTTGATCACTTCTGGTGAGCCACCATATAACCAATCGGTATCGGTCAAGTTGGGATAACCCTTGCCACCTTGCGCATCTGAACCATGGCACTGCGAACAGGAATTCAAGTATAAGCGCTGACCAATTTCAATTGCTTGCGGATCTTTTGCAACTACTTTGATATCCGTGTTCAGGTACTTATTGAATAATGGTCCGTATTGTTTTTCACCATCGGTCATTTCTTTAGCATATGCACCTTCTTGACTCCAACCAAAGGTACCTTGATAGGAACCCATTCCAGGGTAAACAATCAAATAGCCGATACTGTAAATGATCGTCAAATAAAACAACCACATCCACCATTTTGGTAAAGGATTGTTTTGCTCCATTAATGTTTCGTCCCACACATGCCCAGTTGTTTCTGCAGGCAAGGGCTTTCCATCCGCACCAATTTTTACTTTCACTTTGGATTGCGACCATAACAATACCGCACACGCCAAAATACTGATGCCAGTTAGCACTGCAATTGCAGTACCCCACCATTCGCTAATAAAATCTGCCATGGCTATTTTCCATTCTCATTATCAAGTGGCAATTTTGCCATTTCTTCAAAACGGGCTTTGTTCTTAGAACTAAATGCCCAGTAAAGGATGCCAATAAAAGCGATCAAACTAATCACGGTCATCACACTACTTAAAATAGTAAAGTTCATCTTCAATTCTCCCGAAAGATTTCCGACACCTTAGTTCTTGTTTTTAATTGCTGTACCCAAGACCTGCAGATAGGCAATCAACGCATCCATCTCCGTTTTTCCGGCGACGTCTTCAGCAGCTTTTGCTATTTGCTCGTCTGTATATGGCACGCCCAAAGTTTTCATCGCACGCATTCTCGGTGCCATGCCGTTGCCATCCACGGTCGCTTTCAGTAACCATGGGTAGGCTGGCATATTTGACTCAGGAACCACGGAACGCGGATCAATCAAATGATCTCTGTGCCAAGTATCACTGTAGCGTCCACCAACACGAGCCAGATCGGGACCCGTACGCTTGCTACCCCATTGAAAAGGATGATCATAGACAGACTCACCAGCCACAGAATAATGACCATAACGCTCAGTCTCGGCACGGAATGGACGAATCATCTGTGAATGGCAGCCGTAGCAACCTTCACGCAGATACACATCACGTCCCGCCAACTCCAAAGCGCTGTAAGGCTTCATCCCCTGTACCGCTTGTGTCGTCGTTTTCTGAAAAAATAGTGGCACGATTTCAACCAGACCACCAACACTGATCGTCAAGATGACCAGTACTAACATAAGACCGATATTTCGCTCGATCAAATCATGAGTAAATTTACGCATAGTTATTCTCCTGATGATGACTCGAGATTAGGCGTGAGCCGAATGTGCTGGCAATGCAGGAATCGCATTGTTGACAGGTTTTGCGAGCATCATCGTTTTTACCATGTTATATACCATCAGCAACATTCCGCCGAAGTACAGCACACCACCAGCTAAACGAATGACATAGTATGGATATGTCGCTTTGACAGATTCCACGAAGGTGTATGTCAAGGTACCGTCCTCATTCACCGCACGCCACATCAGACCTTGCATCACACCCGCAATCCACATCGCAGCGATGTACAAAACAATCCCGATAGTGGCAATCCAAAAATGCATTTCAATCAAGCGCTTGCTATACATTTCAGTTTGTCCAAATAAACGAGGTATCAGATAGTACAAACTGCCAATAGAAATAAAACCAACCCAACCCAAAGCACCAGAATGCACATGACCAATAGTCCAATCTGTGTAATGCGACAGAGCATTGACGGTCTTGATCGCCATCATTGGGCCTTCAAATGTCGACATACCATAGAACGACAAGGAGACAATCAAGAAGCGCAAGATAGGATCAGAGCGCAATTTGCTCCAAGCACCAGACAAGGTCATGATGCCGTTGACCATACCGCCCCAAGATGGCGCCAACAGAATTAGAGAGAACAACATACCAATCGACTGTGCCCAATCAGGCAAAGCGGTGTAATGTAAATGATGCGGACCTGCCCACATGTAAGTAAAAATCAAAGCCCAAAAGTGAACAATCGACAAACGATAGGAATACACGGGACGACCGATTTGTTTAGGAACGAAGTAATACATTATTCCCAAGAAACCTGCGGTCAAAAAGAAACCGACTGCATTATGTCCATACCACCACTGCACCATGGCATCTTGAACCCCAGAATAGGCCGAATAAGACTTCATGAACGACACTGGCATCGCTGCACTATTAACGATATGTAAAACTGCGACAGCGACGATGAACGCACCATAAAACCAGTTCGCTACATAAATATGTTCTACTTTACGTTTAACGATTGTTCCAAAGAACACAATCGCGTAAGAGACCCAAACCACCGCAATCAGGATATCAATCGGCCACTCCAACTCTGCATACTCTTTACCTTGCGTAAAACCCAATGGCAAACTGACTGCAGCAGCGACAATTACCAACTGCCAGCCCCAGAACACAAACTCGATCAAAGGACCACCAAACAAACGTGCATTTGTGGTGCGTTGCACTACATAAAAAGAGGTCGCAAATAAGGCACAGCCACCAAAGGCAAAAATCACCGCGTTGGTATGCAAGGGGCGCAAGCGTCCATAGCTCAACCAGGAAATCCCGGATAAAAATTCTGGCCAGGCAAGTTGAGTCGCAATCACCACGCCAACCAGCATGCCGACTACGCCCCAAACTACTGCCATGACAGAAAATTGGCGAACAACTCGATAGTTGTAGGTGTTTTCATTGTTTATTGTCATGATCTCACTCGGTTAATAAAATTACAGATGCAGGATAGCAATCGTTCTATTGGGCTACATTGATGCAAATCAAATATAACCTGTATTGCAAAGCAACTTTTCCTTGTTTTGAACATTTACTGATGACAGCTGCTAAAACACCACAAACTAAATTTCTTTTGATGAAAAAATGGCGAAAAAAAAGACAGCCCGCAGGCTGTCTTTTTGTCGAACTCAGAGCGAAAAATCAAGGTGCATTCGTCGCTGATTTTGCATTTAGGGCATTCTTATTAATTTCTACTTTTGCTTTCTTTTTAAGTGCCTCAACATAGCTAAAAACATCTTGTTGCGCTGCTGCATTTTCTAATTGTTGCGCCTCACTGGTGCGACGGGCTGGGTCAGGAGTACCTGCGGAAACTTGTGCAATGCGATAAACACTATAACCCGCACCCGGTGCATCTACACCAACATAGGCTGGCAGCTTTGCGACATCGGCTTTCATAATCGCCAAAAGAGCGTCATTACTTAAATCCGCCCTCTTCAAACGAGAAACTGTTTTGAGCTCAGCAAAACCAGTCGCGTTATCGGCAGACTTAAGCGCTAATAATTTCGCCTCGCCAGTTTTTTTCGCCAAAGACAATGCTTCAGTTTCTATGACTTTGGCTTGAATCACAGCTTTAACCTCATCAAATGGACGCTTTGATGCTGGTTTATATTCCAACACGCGGCCAGATACCAGAGTACTAGGTGCAACTTCAATCGCCTCAATATTATTCTTTTTCTTCAATGCATCTTCAGAAAAAATAGCATTCAAGAATTTAGGATTATTCGCGATCATGGTAGCAGGCATACCAGGAATAGGCTGACGATTCAAATTTGAAATTTTTTCAATTTTCAATTTCAATTTATCTGCAACCGCTTGCAAACTATCTGCTTGCTCGTACACCATGTTCGTAAATGTCTCTGCCGCCTCAGCATAAGCTTTACCAGCCTTTTGCTTTTTGATTTCGCTGATCAATTGCGCCTTCACATCATCCAAAGACTTTATCGCAGCTGGTTTGATTGCAGTCAACTGAATAATATGAATACCGTAATCAGTTTGAACCAAACCACTGATTTCACCTTCTTTCAACTTAAATGCTGTATCGTCAAAAGCCTTCACCATCGCACCGCGCGCAAAGAAATCTAAATCACCACCGCGCTCCGCAGAACCAGGATCTTGTGAATTTTCCTTCGCCAATTTCGCAAACTGCGAAGGATCTTTACGAACTTGTGCCAATAAGGCTTCAGCTTTTGCCGTAATATTTTTCACTTCCGATTCAGCTGCATCTTTTTTCAAGTTTAAAAGAATGTGACTCGCACGACGCTGCTCATCAGTCGTGTAATTTTTCATATTCTGATCGTAATGAGCTTTAACATCTGCATCAGAAACCACGATCTGCTCAGCTAATGCATCATTATTCAAAACGACATATTCAGCATTAAGCATTTCTGGAATTTCGAATTGCTTAGCATTCTTATCGTAGTAAGCGCGCAACATCTCATCCGTGATCTTAATAGAGGCAGAAAAATCCTTGGCATTGAAATTTAGCGACTGTACTTCGCGCTCTTGCTCAGAAATAAGCGAGATACGATTTGCCACTGATTTGGAACTGATTGCAGTATTCTGAACAGCACCAATCAACTGCTGCAATGTCATATCTTGGCGTAAACTGGTTTCATACATTGCTGGCGTCATGCCCTGCATTGCCAACAAACTCTTGTAGCGATCGCCGTCAAACGAATTATCAGGCTTCTTCAAACCCGGTGTTTCAAGAATGCTTTGTTGTAATGCTTGATCCGAAACCGTCAATTTACTCTTGCTAACCTCAGCACTCAGTGCCTTACGTGCGATCAAGTCATCCAACACACCTTGACGTGCCTCAGGCGTGTTCAACATCTGTGCGTCAAAATCTTGACCATACGCTTGCTTCAAACGATCCAACTGATTACTCAAGGCCTGATCGAACTCTTGCTGACTAATCGCCTGACCGGCAACGGTTGCGACCGTCGTTTTCACATCGCGCTGAGTGAAACTTTCAATGCCAAAAAAAGCAAATGAAGGGAAAATTATAACCAACAGCACGCCTTGCATGATGCGTTTATGGGTACGAATATACTCAAACATGATTAACCAATCAATTCGAAAATTTGTAACAAAAATAAATATAAAAAAAGGCGAACATATGTTCGCCTTTTAGATGTTGGCGGAGCGGACGGGGCTCGAACCCGCGACCCCCGGCGTGACAGGCCGGTATTCTAACCAACTGAACTACCACTCCAATTTATTGCTGCTGTTGATGTCTGGTGGGCGCTGAGAGGCTCGAACTCCCGACCTAAGCCTTGTAAGGGCTCCGCTCTACCAACTGAGCTAAGCGCCCGACACTTCAACAACATTGTGACTTAATTACTTAAATCACGAAGAGCATTAGTTTACCGCATCTTTCAAAGCTTTGCCAGGCTTAAATTTAGGAACCTTAGCGGATTTGATCTTGATTGCCTCACCTGTACGTGGATTACGGCCAGTACGAGCAGCACGCTTACCGACGGAGAAGGTACCAAAACCAACCAAAGTTACTGTACCGTTCTTTTTCAATGTTGTTTTTACCGCGGCAATCATGGCATCCAATGCACGCCCAGAAGCTGCTTTAGATAAATCGGCAGATTTAGCGATATGGTCAATCAATTCAGTTTTATTCACTTACGGTCCCCTCACAAAAATTTTAGACTACGATGATATTTTCGACTTCACTTCTTAATTCAACCCGTGACGGTAATGCGGGCTAGCGGAAATTTTGCATCCGGTATTAGATCAATTCGATCCACATCATGTCAAGCAATTTGCGACCTTTTTCTAAGTGTAAATTGAAAATAAAGGGCAAAATTACCATGGACTTCAAATCTGCCGTCATATAATTTTTTTAGGAATGCAAATTTAATGCTCATTCAATCTGATCCGCAAAATTGCTAAGGATATTTTTCAAAATCATGAATTAGACGAGCATGAAAAAAGCTGCGAAGGGGTTTCGTGATCTTCCGAATCGCCAAATTACTTAGCGACATCTCTTAAGAATCTGCATACAAGAAATAACAGTTTGCAATTTATTGACAATAAAGCTCAAAATAACTTGCAATCAATTAATTACTGTATAAAAATACAGTCTGCTTATTTATACAGCCAAATCAGGATCAATATGTTAAAGCTCACCGCCCGTCAAGAACAAATCCTAAATCTTATCAAAGATGCAATTCAAAACACTGGATTTCCCCCAACCCGAGCTGAAATTGCCAATGAATTAGGTTTTCGCTCAACCAATGCTGCAGAAGAACACTTACAGGCATTGGCTCGCAAAGGCGTTATCGAAATTGCTGCGGGCACTTCACGTGGAATACGCTTGTTGGACTCTGAATTATCCAATTCAATGCCAAGCTCACAAAAATCCTTAGCAGATTCCGCTCTAATGCAATTAAGTTTGCCTTTGATAGGTCGGGTAGCTGCAGGATCACCAATCTTAGCTACCGAACATGTCGAGGCCACTTATCATGTTGACTCTTCATTATTTTCAGCAAAACCAGATTTTTTGCTCCGGGTTCGGGGGTTATCCATGCGCGACATCGGCATTATGGATGGCGACCTACTCGCAGTAAAGAAAACAGATAGTGCTCGTAACGGCCAAATTGTTGTGGCTCGCATAGGAGAGGAGGTCACTGTAAAACGTTATATGAAAACAGTGCATGGAATACAGTTGTTGCCTGAAAATTCCGATTTTTCACCAATCATCATCAATGAAGACGAATCTGATTTTGCATTAGAAGGCCTAGCTGTTGGCTTAATGCGCAGTTGGTAAATTTAGATGTAAATATGAAAAATGCCCGAATAAATCGGGCAT
>JAYVHZ010000585.1:0-5060 GCA_043770645.1 Undibacterium sp.
GTCGCGCGCCAGGCCACGACAACACATCATCCGCATGCGCCGCCCACTTGCCAGCCCAAGTCCACACCCGACCACAACGCTCACCGCGATAGCCCCACATCGCATCCGCAGTATTCGCAAATCGATATAGCAAAACGCCAGGCAAACCAGCCAAGACGAACCAAAACAAAGCCGAAATAACGGAATCGTTTAGATTCTCCGCCAAAGTTTCGATTGCGCTCTCGCGCACTTCATGCGCTTGTAATTGACGAACATCGCGGCTGACCAAACGCGCCAATTGTTGGCGACCAGCGGCTAAAGAAGTTTCTAAAGCCGATTCCACCGCGACCACTTCGTCTCGCAACATCCGCCAGCTAAACAAAGGTTTGAGCAAGATTCCCAAGATAATGCCTTGCCAGTACCAATCTAAGGCGCTGAGTGCGTACTGCAATTGCAGAGCAGCGTCCACCAAACAGATCGCAGCAAGTACCCAGAAAAATGCCCCTAACAAAAATGCTTGGATCGCCTGTTTGGCAATCGACACCGCAAGATCAACAGCTTTGGGAGCACTAAGCTTGCCGCAAAAGTCTAAATAGTGCCCCATCCACACCACCGGATGCCAGGCAGCTTTTGGCTCTCCGAAATAACGATCGATCAGCCAGCCGACTAGCAATGCTAGCGCGAGTATTTGTACAAGCTCAGATGTTGACATATTCAAGTTAAGCAGCATGTTTGAAACCTCTGACTGGCGTTAACAACCGACATCGTATGAATCAATCTTCGATACCACGCTGCGCTGGAATTCCTGCGCGAAACGCATGTTTAATCAAAGTCATTTCAGTAACCGTGTCTGCCAATTCGATCAATTCAGGTGGGCAACGGCGACCTGTCAACACCACATGCACATCCACCGGACGGGCGCGCAAAGTTGCCAAGACATCGTCCAGTGGCAACCAACCGTAAATCAAAGGATAGGTAATTTCATCCAAGGTCACCATGAAATACTCACCGCTCATGATCGCGACTTTGGCCTTCTCCCAACCGTCACGCGCTAGCTGCGCAGAATGATCCAAGTCTTGACTCTTCCAACTAAAACCGTCACCCAAGCCTATGACCGGCAGACCTAATTGTTCAAACATCCGGTGTTCACCAAAACGCGCGGTCGGAACCTTCATAAACTGAAAAATCTTCACCGCTTTTCCACGTCCATGTGCGCGCAACGCTAAGCCGAATGCGGCGGTGCTTTTACCTTTGCCATCACCGGTGTTGATGATCACTAAACCACGACGCTCACCTTGTGGTTTTTCATACGGCTTCTCTGCTGGTGGTGTTTCAATTTGCATTTTTGTTCTCCATTTTCTCTACTTTTTTAGTTTCAATCCTGCGGCACAGGAATGACGATAACCTTAACTACGACCTTCGCTTTCAATTGGGCAAAGCAACCCACTGCCCCGCCACCGAATGTATCGCAATACGCTGTTCAAACACCTGACGCAAAGCATCATGACTGGCGGGATCATCACACGCTCCCCGATGAACTAGCTGCCCTTGCTGCATGATCAATAAGTGATCGGCTTGCAGCGCAAATGAAATCTCATGTAAGACGCTGACCACGGTTCTTCCTTGCGCGACTAATTGCCTGACCAGTACCATCCAGTCCGCCTGATGCGGCGGATCGAGATTGGCTAAAGGCTCGTCCATCAATAAAATCTCGGCGTGTACCGCCAGAGCCCTTGCCAATAGCACGCGTTGTCGCTCGCCCCCAGATAATTGTCCAAGGCTTCGTTCACGCCACTGCCAAGCTTGGGTATCGCGCAGTGCTTGTTCTACCGCTGCATGATCGGCAGCACTGGGTGAAGCCAGCCAAGCCTGATGCGGTAAGCGTCCTAACATGACCAAATCCCATACGCGCATATCTTCTGCCGCACTTTGGCTTTGCCCTAACCACGATAGGCATCGAGCTTTTTCTCGTCGAGATATGTCAAATACCGACTGACCCAATAACTGCACTTTGCCTTCGCATTCCAAAAGTCCTGCTAGTGCCTTGAGCAAACTCGACTTACCTGCACCATTCGGCCCCACAATGCTAGTCCAGGCCGCACGTGGAATTTGCAAACTCAGGTCGCGCAGTATGTGCGCGCCATCGATTACGGCATGAAGTTGTTCGGTTTGAATTGCAACCATTTTCGCGACTAAGTTCGTGTCAGCGTCATTCGAATGCATCATCAATGTCCTTCCATCCGGCGCTGTTTGTGCATTAGTCGCAGTAGATATGCGCCACCTAAAATCGCTGTCACGACACCGACTGGCAATTCTTGTGGCGCAATCATCCAACGGCTAAGAATGTCTGCAGCGCTTAACAAAACACCGCCTGCTAAACTCGACATCGCAATTAAACCAGCATGCGTGGTTTTCACCATGGATCGCACTAAATGTGGTGCCGCTAAGCCGACAAAGACGATTAAGCCGGTTTGCGCTACCGCAGTGCCTGCGCTCAACGCGATAATCAATACCAAGGCCATCCGCATTTGCGGCAAAGGTAAGCCTAGACTACTGGCAGTCGCCTCCCCCAACGATAATCCATCCAACACCTGACTCAAAGCGAGGCTAATCACCAGACAAATCACACAAACCAACAACATCACGCCACAACTAGACCAACCCACATAGCCGGTACTACCCAGCATAAAAGCCTGCATAGATTGCACAATATCAGGCCGCATCATCGTCACCAAAGATCCAAGGGCGCCCAAAACCACGCCAACGATGACGCCCGCTAATAACAAACGCAAAGTGTGTTGCACACCACGCGCCAACAGCAGTGTCAAAAATACCGCTAGCACCGCACCACAAAAAGCTGCACCAGTCAGACCCATGCGTACCACCCAAGAAGTGGCAAACGGTGAGCCACCAAAGGCAACCAAAGCCGTCGCCACTCCCAGTGAAGCACCAGAAGCGCTACCAAGTAAATACGGATCAGCCAAAGGATTAAGGAACAAGCCTTGCGCCACTGCACCAGACAGACCAAGCAAAGCGCCTGCCGCCCACGCACCCAAGGTACGTGGCAAGCGGATATCCCACACAATTTGCATAGATAATGACTGCTGCCCCATACTCCTCAGACTTTCCCAGCCATTGCTGCCAACGCCCAATCCGAGCACCATCAAGATCAGACTGAGAAGCAATAGACCGATCAGCATAAGCAATAATTTGCCGCGCTGACGCGGCACCGTAGCGGAAGGCGATTCAAGCTTGGCCTGCATATTCAATCCTGTCACCATCGCATTTGCACTCATCGGTGTCATGGTGCTTTACTCATTGCATTAGTCGGTAGTTTACTCAACAAGCACTTCGCCATAATCGACGCCGCTTCTGCCATCCGAGGTCCAGGACGTCCCAGTACATCCGATTCTGCGGACGTGTACACACACACGCGGTTTTCACGTAAAGCGCGGATACTTGACCAACCCGGGCGCGTTGGTAAAGAGGTGTAGCCGCGTTCGCTGACCATAATCACATCAGGATTGGCGCGCACGATGAATTCGGGATTTAATTTTGGAAATGGACCTTGACTGGCTGGCACAATATTTCCAGCACCCAGTCGCGCCAAAGTCTCGCCGATAAAACTGCTCTCGCCTGCGGCATGCGGTGCGTTACTCACTTCAAAGTATACTTTCAAAGTTTTAACTGAGGCCGGCAAGGTTTTCGCTGCCGCCGTGATGCCATTGTCCATTTCGCGCCAGATACGTTCGACATCAGGCACTTCGAGCAATTGTCCTAGCTTAAGCAAAATACGATGGACATCCGCTTGACTATCTGGATTCATCGCCAGCACTTTTATGCCCAATGCTTGTAAGCGATCCGCTGCACGTGTTGACGTCGACATCAAAACCACATCCGGTTTTAACGCTGCAATCGCCTCTATCCCTGGGTCGAGACTGCCACCGACTTGCGGCAAGGCACGCACACTGGCTGGAAAATTGGAATACCGATCCACGCCGACCAAGCGCGCACAATGTCCCAGAGCACAAACAGATTCGGTCAGCGAGGGCAATACGCTGACGATGCGTTGCGGTGCTTGCTTAAAATTCACGGTGATTTGTCGATCATCTGTGATGTCAATCGCCTGTGCAAAATTCGCCAGTAAGGCAATCACCGGCACAACAATTAGACGCAAACATCCCCTTTTAGAAAGTCGCTTCGAGAATACTTTTAGATTCATTGACTACCTCTCTTTGTCTTTTAAGCTCAACTGCATACCTGCCACCATCAAACTAACGCGCTCAACAGCCGCTGCCAAAGCTTGATTCAACTTACCCAGATGATCGACATAGGCACGCACTTCTCGTCCCATTGGAATCACACCCAAACCAATTTCATTGCTGACGATGACTACAGGACCTTGCGCGTTTTGTACAGCATCGATCAGCTCTGCAATGGCTAGTTCGATAGCATTCAAATTCACAGGTTTCTGATCGAGCGGCATCAGCCAATTCGTCAGCCACAAAGTCACGCAATCAAGCACAATCAAGCTATCGGGCTGACTATGCGCACGAATGACAGCTGCTACCGCGAGCGGCTCCTCTATCGTGCGCATGCTCGGCAAACGTAATGCGCGATCCGCCTGATGACGGGCAATACGTGTTTGCATTTCATCATCCCAAGCTTGCGCTGTGGCGATAAAAATCGCACGATGATCGTCGTGCGCTTGCAACCAACTCAAGGCCAACATTTCGGCACGCGCTGATTTGCCACTTTTTTGCCCGCCCAAGATTAACTCGGTACGGGCAATCGACAGATTCGCACTCACTTAGTATTTCCAGGAAAGCGAAGCGAAGGCATTACGTCCTGGCGTGGAATAATTATTCGCCAGTGCATAGCGCGTATTGCTTAGATTGTTAATACGCACTAGCAACGCCCATTGCGGGCTAATTTGCCAATTCGCACCAACATTCAGCAAGCGATATGCGGCTAATTTATCGCGCCCAGTAAAGCTCAGATTATTGTCTTCACGATCACTCGATAATTTCAATTCCGTGAATAAGGACACATCGGACCACTGATGTTGAACACGGAAATTC
>JAYVHZ010000586.1:0-4096 GCA_043770645.1 Undibacterium sp.
CTATCTTTTTGATCGTATATCCAAGTCATGTAGGGCGGGTGAAACCCGCGCTGCTCAGGCTTCCGAAAGCTTGGCGGCGCGGTTTGCACCCGTCCTACAATTTTTTCGCTACAACAGTATCAAATCCGGCTAAGCCCCCAACTTAAACAATAATCTTCAATGGATTTGTCGTCTTCCAATCTCCACGCGTAAAGTCAGGGAAGACTTGCGAACTACCGTCTTCGGCAACTGATTTTTCACTCAGTGGTCCGACTGCCGACCAGAAGCAGCCCTCGTAGACGTTTTGATCCAGTGCTTCGCCCTTGCGTAGGCATTCGATGATGCGGTAGAGCATCAAGAAGTCCATGCCGCCATGTCCACCCATTTTTTTCGCCAACTCACCCATACGTACATACAGCGGATGTTCATATTTGGTGGCGATCGCTTCCCATTCTTTTCCTTCAGCCCAATGGTGATAGTCGCTGGTGATACCTTCGACCGAGATGCGATTCGGGAAACCGGCTAACACACCATTCACACCCCAGATCGTATTGTGACGTGAATACGGACGTGGTGTGGTTTCATCCCACTGCACCATGATGGTACGACCTAGTGTGGTTTTGATGATGGAGGTATTTAAGTCGCCACCTTTAAAGTCGAGTTCTCTAAACTTTTCTGATGTCAGTTTGGTCGATTTTTTCGCATAGGCAGCGCGACCTTTTGCTGGTGAAGAGAAAGACGTAATACGACCAAAATTATCTTCGCTACGCGCCAAATTCATGTACTGCGCGACCGGACCAAGGCCATGCGTAGGATAGAGATTGCCGTTACGTTTGGCGTATTCAAACGTACGCCATGAACCTGTCGAATCACCATTCTCCATTTGGAAACGCAGTGCGTGAATGTAGGATGCTTCGCCATGCAGTAAGTCGCCCAAGACACCTTGACGCACCATGTTCAAGTAGAGAAGTTCTTCACGACCGTAGTTGACGTTCTCTAGCATCATGCAATGACGGCCAGTAGCCTCGGAGGCATCGACAATATCCCACATCTCTTTTAAGGTGGTGGCAATTGGTACTTCGACGAAAGCGTGCGCGCCCGCGTGCATAGATGTGATTGCCATTGGTGCATGCAGATCCCATGGCGTATTGATAAAGACCGCGTCTGGTTTTGTTTCTGTCAGCATTTTGCGCCACGCATTCGGGTCACCAAAATAGAGTTTTGGATTGTGTCCGAATTTTGCAGCCGCAGCTTCGGATTTTTTGGCGCGAGTTTCGACCAAATCAGCGATTCCGACTAACTGCACACCGTCGATGGCGGCTAGCTGCGACGCATGACCTGCGCCGCGGGCACCAACGCCGATGATGGCGACTTTTACTTTATCCAATTTTGGTGCAATAAAGTCGCCCATGTATTTGGCATTACGTGGACGCTGAGCCGCATTCGATTTTTTGGTTTTGCCTTGAGCTGCTGCTTGTAGACTGGTGATGCTGGCAAGACCAGCAGTCAGTCCAGTTAAGGTTTGTAAAAACCCGCGACGGGTGCCGTTGTTAGAAGAAGTCATAGATTGGTCTCGTTATCAGTTTTGGTTCAGGTGCTTAGTGTAAATCTGTGCAGCTAAATTTTACCCAATCACCATACATATAACAGCGATTAATATTCAAGGCTTCGTTTAGTTATTTTTTAGGAGGCGAACTTTAGCCTCTTGGATGTTGTTGACTGTGTTGCGTCATGCGATGTGCTCGCCGATGTTTTGTGTACGGATGCGATACCGCCAAGGACTGCGTAATTCCTGAAAATTCCACTTAGGTCGCGACTGTCTATTTCTATTGTAGCTATTCATTTAAACCAATACTGCACACGACTTTGACAAGTTCAAAGTAAATTCGTATGCTTTGCTTACCGCATGGAAATTTTTTCTCGTTTGCCAATTTTTGAGGGATTGCCCTGTTCAAATGAATCATCGCTATCTTCAATGCTTATTGTGTTTTGGTCTGTGCGCTGCCTCAGTGCAGGTGCTCGCTGCTGACGTACTTAAGCTTTTATACGAGATCCGCGAACCGCTGTCATTTCGTGACGAGCGCGGCAAACTCACTGGCTTGGTGGTGACACCGGTCGAGCAGGCGATGACGGCAGCCAAAATTTCAAGCCTCTGGATAGAAACACCGTTTAAACGCCAGCTCAGTATGGTTGAGGCCAATGATGAGGCGGTCTGTGCGGTCGGTTTGTATAAAAATAAAGATAGGCAAAGATTTGCAAAATTTTCCCATACCATTCTGCGCTCTATGGATCGACCATCGGTGATCTTGGCGCATAGAGATTTTCAGCCAGATAAAGGCTTGGATCTATTGACAATCTTGAGCATTCCCGGCATTAAGATATTGAAAAAAGATACAGCGTCTTATGGCAGTGCGATCGATGACTTGATTGAGCGCTCGAACATCACGGTTGTCAGTACCACGGCAGAAGCGATGAACATGGCAAAAATGATCGCGGCAAAACGTGCAGACTTTATTCTTACACAAGAGGGCGAAGCATTGAATATGATTAAGTCAACTGGCGAGGAAGGCAAATTGCATATTGTGAGACCGCTAGGGATGCCACAAGGTCCCGAGCGCTATTTGATGTGTAGTGAGCGTGTGTCGGATGAATTATTACAACGGTTTAACAAGGCATTAGTAAAATAAGCCATGAAAAACGCTTAAGGAAGAAGACAATGACTAGATTACGTATCAGCTCCGGTTCAACTTTTGAGGAAAAAATCGGCTATTCACGCGCCATCGTGCATGATAACTGGGTGTTTGTTTCTGGCACGACGGGTTTTGACTATAGCAATATGACGATCGCCGATGACATCCTCACCCAGACTGATCAATGCTTGAAAAATATTGTGGCAGCATTAGCGCAGGCCGGTGCCAGTTTAGCCGATGTCGTCAGGGTCAATTATGTGGTGCCAGATGCGAGCGAGTTTGAATCTTGCTGGCCAGTGTTACGGCAATACTTTGGTGACATTCGTCCGGCGGCGATGATGATTTCGGCTGGCTTAGCCGATCCCCGAATGAAGATAGAAATTGAAGTGACGGCGATTAAGCAATCGACGTAAAAATCAGCAGTCTCAAAAAAAATCGCAACATGGCAGAAACCATGTTGCGATTTTTCTTTTACACAGCGCTTTTAGATTCAGGCATCCAACTCATTTTGTTGAACGATAATGCGCGAAACTAAACCATATTCTTTCGCCTCCACTGCGCTCATCCAATAATCGCGTTCGATATCATTGGTCACGCGTTCTAAAGTTTGACCAGATTCTTTGGCGATTAAGGCGGCGATACGTTCGCGAATCTTGACGATTTCGCGTGCTTGAATCGCGATATCGCTAGCTTGACCACCAGCACCACCGCTAGGCTGATGAATTAAGAAACGGGTATTTGGTAAGCAGACCCGGCGTTCTTTCGGTACCGCCAAAAATACATTCACAGCAGCGCTGCCAACCCAGCCCGTACCAACCACACGTACCGGTGCGTTGATAAAACGGATCATATCGTGAATCACATCGCCGGATTCCACATGTCCACCTGGTGAGGACACCAATAAGGTAATAGGTTCATTCGATTCAGCGGACAAGGCGATTAAACGCTTACTCACTTCTGCCGCCAATTTGTCATTGATGGTGCCAAACACTAGCACGGTGCGGGACTTAAACGCTTTTTCTTCCAAGAACGGACTCGCGGCTTCGGCTTGCTTTTCTTTGTCTTCGGACATAATCACTTTCTCATTCAAAATAAACTACGGCGCAGTATTGACCGCAGTGCAGCAGGATTTCAGTAAAACCGACATGCTACTCGATTTTTCTGACTATGTTGAGCTCGTCTCTAGATTCTTTATATCGTGACAGCCTAGTGAATGATATATCCTTCAGTACCATAGCCGAACAAACCACTTAGCGAAAATTCCCTCTGACACTCGTTAATGCGACAGAACCTCATTTCTATCGCATAATGGCTTTCCTCACTTCAGATCATAAATAGCGATGTCCCAACTAGTTATACGACCCGCAGTGTTAGTTGATGCGGATGCGTTGAGTGCTTTGGCACACCTTGTTGCACCTTACTTTACG
>JAYVHZ010000587.1:0-1561 GCA_043770645.1 Undibacterium sp.
ACCAACGCGATTATTGACATCGACCGTAGGCGCAACCATTCTGACTTTTGCCTGAGTCTGCTCGCCATTCGGTGCAATCACGGTAGCCGCCATACCACTGATGATTTTACTTAGATCAGCCGAAGTCACTTCGGCACGCCATTCCAAACGCCCTTGTCGTATCATGCGAAACAGCTCCGCGCCATTGCCAACTACCGCCCCTACTGTCGCGGTACGAGCCGAGATAATGCCTGAGTCTGGTGCGATCACTTGCGTGTATTTCAGACGAATTTGTTGCACATCGAGACTGGCTTTTGCCGCTGCCACTCTGGCTTTTGCCGTTTGCTCTGCTGTCAGATATTGACCGATTTGTTGTTTGCTGATGGCACCACTCGCCTGCAATCCACGCGCACGATCGGCATTCGTGACTGCTTCAACGGCAGTCGCTTCTGTTTCATTCAACGCCGCTTTTGCTTGTGCTACATCGGCATTGACAGCCTCGCTGGCAAATCTCGCCAATGCCTGTCCCCGACTTACCACATCACCGACATTGACTAAGACTTCTGCGATCCGCAAGCCACTTGATTCCGAGCCGATAATCGCTTCTTGCCACGCCGCCACGCTACCATTCGCTACCAGCTTACTAGTCATTTGTGCCTGCCCAACCTGCGTCGCAGTCACAGTTAGCGCTGGCTTTGTGCTGCCTGCTGCGGCTTTCGCACTCGCACTTGCGGCGTTCTGCGCCTGCACTGGTAGCATCGCACTGCATACAATGAGAACTAATAACTTCAATGGTATCGAGATGTTTTTCATCATGGTGTCTTTCATTAATTTAAATTTTCAAAACTTTTTTCTACGCTGTAAGACGTCGCTGTCGCTCTTGTTCACACATGCATAAGGCGAAATCGACTAAGCGAGCGCTATAAGCATCGATGGCTTTCTCTTTGCTAATCAAGGATGGGCGTACTGCGAAAATCACGTCACTACTGACCATTAAGGTCAATGCCAAACCTGAGAGTGCAAACGCAAGGCGATGTAAATCATCATCTTCACGTTTTACTTCCAGATGACGTGCAAGGAATTTCACCAAAGCGTTGTGAGCCGGTTTGATCTGGTGATCGATTTCTTCTAGCCACAAGCCGGTCGGCTCCAACATTTCGCGTATGTGTAGTTTCATGCAGTTTTGGGCGGCTTCGCCCTGCTTAAAACTGTCAATAAACGTCTGCATCAAAAGTTCGATACCTGCCCGCAGACTCAAGTCGGGTTGTAGGAATTGGCTGGGATGAATGCTTGGATTGGACCGTGGATCATTGAACACGGTTCGATACAAATTGGCTTTATCACCGAAGTAGTAGCTGATCGCCGAAATATTCACTTGGGCGGCTAAGGCAATCTCGCGGGTGGAGGTTGCCACAAACCCTTTCTCAGCAAACAGTCTCAAAGCGCAACTGAGCAGGCGCTCACGGGCTTCTTGCCCATCGACACGTAGCGTTTTTTGATCGGTTGATTTTTCTTTTTTAGGGTCGGCAATACCCGACTCTTTGCTTGTAGAAGTCGGAGTACTGATCTTCAATGAGGTAGG
>JAYVHZ010000588.1:0-4349 GCA_043770645.1 Undibacterium sp.
CGTAAAGGCGCGTTTACTGGTGCGAGTGACGATAGGGATGGATTTTTTCAAGCAGCAAACGGTGGCACATTAATGCTAGATGAAGTCGCGGATCTACCCTTGGCGATGCAGGTTAAATTGCTGCGTGCGATTCAAGAGCGTCGGGTGCGTAAGGTCGGAGCCACCGCAGAAGAAGCGGTTGATGTCAGAATCTTGAGTGCAACACATCAAAATTTAGAAGCCTGTGTGAGTGCCGGCAAGTTTCGCCAAGATCTTTATTATCGTCTGAACGTGATTGAATTGTTATTGCCGCCTTTGCGTCAACGTTTAAGTGATGTGAGTGAATTGACGGCTTGTATACTGATAAAACTGGCGACACCAGCTTATCCAATTAGTTTAAACCAAGCAGCCTTAGCGGCCTTGCAGACCTATGATTTTCCGGGCAATGTACGAGAATTAGAAAATATTCTGGAACGCGCCGCTGCTTTTGCGAATGATGGTTGTATTGATGTGATTGATTTGGGATTGCGGGCAAGCACAAAACCACGATCACCCATGGCGATTGATGTTTTGGAAAGCAATAGTTTCTCGTCGACGGTAAATGTTGTGGAAACACAAGAGCAAACACAAACTGAAGAACCCGTGTCTATTTTTGCTGCACCTGCATTACCGTGCGTGTTACCAGATTATCTGGAACAAATTGAGCGAGAAGTGATTCGTGCAGCACTTGCGAAAACGCGAAATAATCGTACCAATGCTGCTGAACTATTGGGAATCAGTTTTCGGCAATTACGGTATTCAATACAGAAATTGAAGATTAATGATGTTGACGCGGAGTAGTCATAGCTATTTACCTGAGCGTAAGCAAGCATGGGAAATCGATGCGCACGGCTGGTGTTTGCAAGCACAGGCGCGGCCTTCTCCGAATTTTGGATCGCGTCCGGCAGGGATGCCAGTTGATTTATTAGTGATTCATAATATTAGCTTGCCGCTGGCGGAGTTTGGTGGCGATTACATTATTGATTTGTTCCAGAATCGACTTGATTGTGATGCGCATCCTAGCTTTGATAGCTTGCGAGATGTGCAGGTTTCCAGTCATTTTTTAATTCGGCGTGATGGAGATCTTGTTCAATTCGTCTCTACTCTGGCACGCGCTTGGCATGCCGGCGTCTCGCATTTTAAAGGACGTGATGGATGTAATGATTTCTCTATCGGGGTAGAGCTCGAAGGCTGTGATACCTGCGAATTTACCGATGCACAATATGATAGTTTGATGCGACTCAGTCTTTGCCTCATGCGCCATTTTCCTTTAATTCATATTGTCGGACACCAAGACATTGCACCTGGACGTAAAACTGATCCCGGTCCATTTTTTGAATGGCAGCGATATCAGCAATGTCTTCCTGGTTGGTGCATTGAGAGTCATTGCTAGTGTTTACTATAGTGTTGAACACCCACTAGGTTCATCGCAAGTGGCAATAAATTTATTCGGCCCCCTCGCTGCAAAGCTAACGATATAAAACTAGCTAGTGTTAGTCATCATCTGTGGTTTATTTTTATCACATTCAAAATGTCTGCGACATAAATTTCTTGTATTTATTTAACCAAATTTTCTCGTGCTGCTGAAGTTTTTAGCAGTCGATGTTAGTGCCTACTCACTTTGTAGTCCGCATTCTTTTGAGCATTCTTCAATGTCAAATGGAAGCTGGTACTTTGGTAGAAATATATCCTACGCTTGTTTAAAAAAGCGGTTGCACTCTGGCCGCTGAGACACTAGAATTAGTGCAAATAAAAATAAAAGCACTAGATCTAGTGTTTTTTGGAAAGTTTCCAAAAATTATTTTTTATCGTGTCCTGAATCGATTTCACTATTTTTTCGACTGCTTTATCCAATATCGACTCAAAAAAATGTCCGACTTCGTGTCGGTCGGCGTTAAATTTTGATGTTGAATACCGAGCTCAAAGTCAAATATTGACCGACAAGGACATGTGTTAGCAGAAGTTGAAATTGAGGCGGTTTATCTTGTTAGCCTCTTGCAGTACGAATGCAATATTCATCTTAGTTAAATAGAACCCAAAAGATCCCAAAAGATCCTTAATAAGACCCTGACCCTGGAGGCGAAATGCACTCTTCACTAGAAATATCCTCAATACAATCATTTGATGCTGCAGCTGCACATGCAAGTTTAGAAATGCGCTCATCCGCACCAACCGCAAGTTTTAGCGACTATCGCATCATTCGTCGTAATGGCGCCGTGGTTGGTTTTGAACCGTCCAAAATTGCCATCGCAGTGACTAAAGCATTTTTGGCTGTGAATGGTGGACAAGGTGCTGCATCTGCAAGAATTCGTGAGTTGGTTGAGCAATTAACTTCTACTGTTGTGAATGCATTGATGCGTCGTCAACCAAACGGTGGCACCTTTCATATTGAAGATATTCAAGATCAGGTTGAATTAGCCTTGATGCGTTCTGGTGAACATGATGTGGCGCGCGCTTATGTTTTGTATCGTGCTAAACGCATGGAAGAACGTCGTCAACAATTAGAGGCTCAGGCCGCTGGCAAGCCTGATGCGACCGTGCCACAAATTCATGTGATCGTTGATGGACGTCCGCAAGTGCTGGACGTGGCGCAAGTACGTGCTCTGATTTCTGCGGCTTGTGTCGGTTTAGAAAAACTAGTCGATGCAGAAGCGATTCTGATCGAGACGCTTAAAAATCTGTATGACGGCGTACCGGTTGAAGAATTGCATAAGTCTGCGATTTTGGCTGCACGCGCGATGATGGAAAAAGAGCCGGCTTATAGTCAGGTGACCGCGCGTTTATTATTGCATACCGTGCGTAAAGAAGTGTTTGGTAAAGAAGTCGCGCAAAAAGATGCTGCGGACGAATACGTGGAGTACTTCCCAAAATTCATCAAAAAAGGAATAGAAGCAGGTTTGCTCGATGCCAAGCTTGGTCAGTTTGATTTGAAGAAAATGGCACATGCCTTGGTTGCTGACCGCGATTTGCAATTCGGTTACATCGGTTTACAAACTTTGTATGACCGTTATTTCTTGCACATTCGTGATATCCGTATCGAAATGCCTCAGGCTTTCTATATGCGCGTGGCTATGGGGTTGGCTTTGAATGAAATCGATCGTGAAGCGCGAGCGATTGAATTCTATAACTTGTTGTCGTCATTTGATTTTATGAGTTCAACGCCGACACTATTTAATAGTGGTACGCAGCGTTCACAATTGTCTTCATGCTATTTGACGACAGTCGCAGATGACCTCGATGGCATCTACGAAGCGATCAAAGAGAATGCTTTGTTGGCGAAATATGCGGGTGGTTTGGGTAATGACTGGACACCAGTGCGCTCTTTGGGCGCACACATCAAAGGCACGAATGGTAAATCACAAGGTGTGGTGCCATTCTTGAAAGTGGTTAATGACACGGCAGTCGCTGTGAATCAAGGCGGCAAACGTAAGGGCGCGGTCTGTGCTTATCTCGAAACTTGGCACATGGACGTCGAAGAATTCTTGGAGTTGCGTAAGAATACAGGTGATGATCGCCGTCGTACGCACGATATGAACACTTCCAATTGGATTCCAGATTTGTTCATGAAGCGCGTGATGGAGAAGGGTGATTGGACTTTGTTCTCACCATCGGATGTGCCTGATCTGCATGATAAGTTCGGTAAGTCTTTCGAAGAAGCCTACACCGCCTACGAAGCCAAAGCAGTCAGCGGCGAAATTAAGTTGTCGAAGAAAATCGCGGCTTTAGACTTGTGGCGCAAGATGTTGTCGATGTTGTTCGAGACAGGTCATCCATGGATCACATTCAAAGATCCATGCAATATCCGTTCGCCACAACAACACGTCGGTGTTGTGCATAGTTCGAACCTGTGTACAGAAATCACTTTGAACACCAATGACAGTGAAATCGCGGTGTGTAATTTGGGTTCTGTGAACATGCCAGCTCACATGAAAGATGGCAAACTGGACCACGAAAAGCTCAAGCGTACTATCACGACAGCGATGCGTATGCTCGATAACGTCATTGATATTAATTACTATGCTGTGAAAAAAGCGCGTGATTCGAATTTGCGTCATCGCCCGGTTGGTCTCGGTATCATGGGTTTCCAAGACTGCTTGCACATGATGCGCATTCCTTACGCCACCATGGATGCGGTGCAGTTTGCTGATACCTCAATGGAAGCAGTGTGCTATTACGCTTATTTGGCATCGACTGAATTGGCGCAAGAACGTGGACGTTATAGTTCTTATACTGGCTCTTTATGGGATCGTGGCATCTTGCCGCAAGACTCCGTGAAATTGTTAGCAGAAGAACGCGGCGGATATCTCGAGGTGGATAGTTCAGAAACCATG
>JAYVHZ010000589.1:0-2316 GCA_043770645.1 Undibacterium sp.
AGATCGAGCGCGGCCAAATCGTTCTGCTGCAAACAAGTCCTGAAATGTTGGATCTCCTGTAATTCCTGCTCATCAGAAATCGGGCTCATCACTTCTATCGGCTTCTTAAATTGCTTTTCCTGCAACCACCATCGTGCCGCACTAACTGTTTTTTGTAGCTCTTCTTCAACAGCGTCAATGAGCAAACTCGATTCCTGTTGTTGAGCGCCACGAATGGCGTTCTCGGCACTCAGTGTCAAGTCTGCAAACGTCTTTGCGCCAAGTGAGCCAACCGACCCGCGCAGCGTATGCAATAAGCGCGCGGCATCGTCGGTTCTCCCCTCCTCAAAGGCGGATCTAACTTGCGCCATCTGTAAGCTAGCACGCTCAATTACCGCATCCACAGAAGACAAAATTTTCTGAAGATTCGATGGGCTAGCTTTGGCCAGCATCTCCATTGATGTTGGATCAAAACTGACTGAAGGTAGCGTTTCCTTCAAAACCACAACTGATTCTGGCTCAAGCGAAATCGCGCTGCTCTGCGTCTCCTGTTTCTTGATGGGTAAATACTTTGCGATCGTCAAAAACATTTTTTCGACATCAATCGGTTTTCCAATAAAGTCATTCATTCCGGATTGCAAACAACGATCGCGCTCTGTATACATAACTCCCGCTGTCATCGCTATCACCGGAATCTGTAGGCGTAGCTCGTTGCGTATCAATCGCGTTGCACTGATACCATCCATGATGGGCATTTGCACATCCATCAGTACCAAATCGTAATCATGCGCATCTGTACGCAAGTGTTCAACGGCCAAGTGACCATTATCCATGGTGACGACAAGAGCACCCGCCTGCTCTAAAAATCCTCGCGCCACAATTTGGTTAAAAGGGTTATCTTCCACTAGCAAAATAGAAGCACCACCTAATTGCTGTCCATGATTCACTTGAACTTGCTGATAGTGAGGAATCATTTCCCTATCCGTGCAATGCGCTGTTGCTTCATGAACCGTGTCAAAAATACTCGAGCCTGTCATTGGTTTCATCAAGACGGCATCTGCATGCTCGAACGCTTGTTCCTGTAGCATTTTGTCGCGACCATAGGCACTCACCATCACGACTAAGGAGGTCTTTTTAGGTGGCAACATCTCGCGCAGTTGTTTGATCGTGACCAAACCATCCATCATTGGCATTTGCCAATCAACCAGAATCGCATCGTAATAGATGTGCTTGTTAGCAGCTGTCTGCGTCTTATCGATTGCTTCCTGACCGCAAGTTACTGAATCCACCACCCAGTTCCAAGAACGCACGGTACGGCAGATGTATTCGTTACTAGTACGATTATCATCGACCACTAAGACTCGTAAGGCATTCACCGCTTTCGATACGTCTTCATTCATATCTCGTGCGACAAATTCAAGCGGGACAATGACGACAAATTCGCTCCCTTTGTCCAGTTCACTTGTGACCGAAATACTTCCTGCCATGAGATCAATGATGCGCTTGGAGATCGACAAACCTAGACCAGTGCCTCCGAATTTACGCGTAATGGACGAATCTGCTTGAGAGAAAGGCTGAAATATACGTTGGATTTGCATCTCATCCATGCCGATTCCCGTGTCCGCAATGGTGAATCGCAATGCCAATTTATCCTGACTATTTTGCGGATGTGCTTCATCGATATCGACGAATACACTGACCTCACCAGACGAGGTAAACTTCAAGGCATTGCTGACCAAATTTGTCAAAATTTGTTGAAGACGTAAGGCATCACCTATCACCCGCTTCGGTACTTTAGCATCTGTTCCGATAGCGACTTCGACTGGTTTGTCGCCAACGGTCACAGCCATCATGCTTGCTAATGCGCCCAGTACGTCGTCGAGTAAAAATTCATGCTTCGCCACTTCGAAACGATTGGCTTCAATTTTAGAAAAATCCAAGATGTCGTTCAGGATGCCCATTAAAGATTGTCCTGAAACACGGATCATGTCTAAATATTTGCGTTGTTCCGGGGTCAGATTAGTACCAGCCAACAGTTGCGACATTCCCAGAACAGCGTTCATTGGCGTGCGAATTTCGTGGCTCATGTTGGCAACAAAATCGCTCTTTGCCTGACTGGTTCGCTCAGCGTTATCCTTTGCCGCAATTAATAATGTTTGAAGCTTTTTTTCTTCCGTAATATCACTTGCAATACCAAGATAGCCAGTCGGTTTCAGCTCTTCGTCAAAGATGGCGTTGATCACTAGTCGCACCGGGAAATGGCGACCAGACTTATGTACGTAGGTCCATTCTCTCGCCTCATGCAAACCATCGTTTGACTTCACTACAAAGACTTCA
>JAYVHZ010000590.1:0-11925 GCA_043770645.1 Undibacterium sp.
GTTTTACAATGTACGCAATTTTGTGCATTGATTTGCAGGCGATCTGCGCCTTCATCGGTTTTCACATATTCATACACACCTGCTGGACAGTAACGGCTCTCAGGTCCTGCGTATTTCGCAAGGTTGATATTGACCGGCACACTGGCATCTTTCAAGGTCAGATGGATAGGCTGATCTTCGGCGTGATTCGTGTTGGAGATAAATACGGAAGACAAGCGATCAAAAGTCAGCTTACCGTCGGGCTTAGGATAGTTGATCGGTGTGAATTCAGAAGCAGGGCGCAGGCATGCGTGATCTGGCGTGGAGTGACGTAAAGTCCATGGCGCTTTACCACGCAATAACACTTGATCCAACCAGACGAATGGTGAACCGTAAGCGCCTTTTTTCAGTAAATTTTTGACGTTACGTGCAACATGTAATTCTTCATGTAACCACGATGCTTCAAATGCGGTTGTGTAGGCTGTCAGCTCATCATGTTGGCGTTCTGCACCCAAAGCTTCAAATGCTGCAGTTGCGGCTAACATGCCGGTTTTGATCGCAGCATGACTACCTTTGATACGACTCATATTTAAGAAGCCCGCATCACAGCCGATTAAGGCACCACCCGGGAAAATGAGTTTAGGCAAGGATTGTAAACCGCCCGCTGTGATCGCACGTGCGCCATAAGAAATGCGCTTGGCACCTTCGAAGAAACCACGAATTGTTGGATGTGTTTTGAAGCGTTGGAATTCTTCAAATGGTGAGATGTAAGGATTCTCGTAAGCGAGGCCGACTACATAGCCAACCGCGACTTGATTGTTTTCTAGGTGATACAAAAATGAACCAGCATAGTCACTCATCATCGGCCAGCCTGTCGTATGTACGACTAAGCCTTCTTGATGTTTAGCGGGATCAATTTCCCACAACTCTTTAATGCCGATGCCGTAAGACTGGGGATCTTTGCCTTTATCCAACTCGTATTTCGCAATCATTTGTTTGCCGAGGTGACCACGAGCCCCTTCTGCAAATAGAGTGTATTTCGCATGCAATTCCATCCCGATTTGGAAAGAAGGGGATGCTTCACCCTCACGGTTTACACCCATATTGCCGGTTGCTACACCTTTGACTGAGCCATCCTCATTGAACAGAACTTCGGCAGCGGCAAATCCTGGGAAGACTTCTACACCTAAAGCTTCGGCTTGTTGCGCTAACCAGCGTGTGACGTTGGCTAAGGAGACGATGTAGTTGCCTTCATTATGAAAGCATTTTGGAACTAACCAATTCGGTGTTTTGAATCCGCTGTTTTCTGTCAAAACATAGATACGATCTTCTGTGACTGGCGTATTGAGTGGTGCGCCGAGTTCTTTCCAATTTGGGAAAAGTTCGGTCAAAGCAATTGGATCCATAATCGCGCCAGACAATATATGAGCACCAGGCTCGCCACCTTTTTCTAGGACCACGACTGAAACTTCTTTGCCACTTTCTGCCGCTAATTGTTTGAGCTTGATTGCCGCAGATAAGCCAGCGGGGCCGCCGCCGACGATCACAACATCATATTCCATGGCATCGCGAGGACCGTATTCTTCTAATAATTTTTGTGAGGTAGTCATAATTGTCAGGGCTTTCTAAATGGATTGCTTCGCTAGCTAAAGTTGATGCACGATCTTATGGGGACTCACGCAAATGTGCAAGGTGATCGACTAGTGGTGGATTTCTAATGCTAGTTTGTTGTTGTAATTTGAATTGACATCAAGAGCGGAATTATCCCAGATTTTCTTGATCATGCCTGCATTCCAAGGGTGATGAAACTGCGATTTGTCTCCGAAATTGGCGATTTTTCTAACAAAAGCTTGATTATTATCTGATCGCGATTGTGGCAAATCACCATCAGCTTGTTGATTACGAGTATGATTCGATCCAACTTGTGACATAGGTTGTTGAGCAGATTAGCCGGAAAAGTGGATGAAGCGAACAAAGAGTGAACCGATTTTTAGTTGGAGATGACAATGGGAATTGAAGTAAATTTCGAAGGTAAAGTGGCCTTGATAACTGGCGCCTCAAGTGGTTTGGGCGCACGTTTCGCAAAAGTGTTGGCGATGGCGGGTGCGCAGGTCGTACTAGCATCACGCCGGATAGATCGCTTGAAAGAGTTGCGCGCTGAAATTGAAGCGGAAGGCGGTGCTGCGCATGTGGTGGCTTTGGATGTGACCGATTATGCGAGTATTAAATCAGCGATTGCGCATGCGGAAACTGAGGCTGGTCCAATTGACATTTTGATCAATAATTCCGGTGTTTCAACTCAACAAAAATTGGTCGATGTCTCACCTGAAGATTATTCTTTTGTGATGGATACCAATCAGCGCGGCGCATTCTTTGTGGCGCAAGAGACGGCCAAGCGCATGATTGCGCGCTATAAAGGCGATCACAAGAAACAACATCGGATTATTAATATCGCATCCGTGGCAGGCTTGCGGGTGATACCGCAGTTAGGTATCTATTGCATGAGTAAAGCGGCAGTCGTGCAGATGACCAAGGCGATGGCGGTTGAATGGGGTAAGTTTGGTATCAATGTGAACGCGATTTGCCCGGGCTACATCGAAACAGAAATCAACGAAGATCACTTCAGAACCGAACAAGGTAAAAAGCTGATTGAGATGTTGCCGCGCAAACGCGTTGGTACACCGGAAGATTTGGATGGATTGTTGTTGCTATTGGCTGCAGAGGAATCGCGCTTTATTAATGGTGCGATCATGTCTGCTGATGACGGATTGAGTGCGTCGTAAGCTTCCACGTATCTGAAACAAAAAAATACCCACACTGCGCGGTCTGGGTATTTTTTTATTTTTTGTCTTTGGAAATTAGCCAATTCGTAAGAGTTTGTTAATTAACTCGCTGGATGTGGTGGCATTAAGTTTTTTCATCAATTTAGATCTGTGCATTTCCACGGTGCGTGGGCTTAAATTTAAATTGCGCGCGATTAGTTTGCTGGTTTGACCATCGGCTAGTAACGCTGCAATCTCGCGTTCTCTGGTAGACAATTCCTGTGAAACTTTACGCTTGGCACTCAAGTCGTCAAATGTCCAAATACCTGCCGCATGCGCGTCGTTTGGATGTAAAGAGCGTCCGGTTACGTGGCACCAAAATAGTTCATGATTTGCGCGTTTCATAATGCGCTCATCCGAATATGTGCCTGTTGCATTGATGATAGGCACGATGCGGGCGCCAGTCCGTTCAAATTCATCCGAACTAGGATACAAGATCAAAAATGACTGTCCAATAAGATCATCTTGAAGATAACCAAACATCGCCGCCAATGCTTGATTGCATGCGGTAATACGACGATTTTGTGAGACACACATGCCGATGGGGGCCAACTCAAAAATACTCGCAAAGTCGATGGGCGGGGCAGTGGACATAGATGGATTGGAAAGAAATGGCTGGATACGATTTATGAGCTGCATAGAATACAACGAAGCGACTATTCTGGCGAGAGTTAGCAAACAGGTTTATGCCTTACTGCAAACCGCTTGTGCAATTATCAGATAGTAGTTCTACGGTATTGCATTGTCCCGCATAGCACTCTATGCTTGATTTTTTTTGGTACACCTAGAAAAGGGAGACGTATGAATAAGCTTTATCCTGATGCCGCAACGGCACTGGCTGATATAGTCAAAGATGGTCAAACCATTGCGGTTGGCGGCTTTGGCTTGTGTGGTATTCCAGAAGCACTGATCGGCGCCTTGCGCGATAGCGGCACGAAAAATCTGACTGCGATCTCCAATAATGCGGGCGTGGATGGTTTTGGTTTGGGTCAATTGTTAACGACTCGTCAAATCACCAAAATGATTTCTTCTTACGTCGGTGAAAATAAAGAATTTGAACGTCAATATCTGGCCGGTGAATTGCAATTGGAATTTACGCCACAAGGTACTTTAGCTGAAAAATTGCGTGCTGGTGGTGCTGGCATTCCAGCATTTTTTACCAAAACAGGTGTCGGCACTATCGTCGCCGAAGGTAAAGAAGTGCGTGAGTTTGATGGCGAACAATATGTAATGGAACGTGCTTTGGTCGCTGACGTGTCTTTGGTGAAAGCCTATAAAGCCGACAAGGCAGGCAATCTGGTGTATCGCAAAACGGCGCGTAACTTCAATCCCAACGTCGCCATGGCGGGGAAGATCACGATTGTCGAAGTCGAACACTTAGTGGAAATTGGCGAGATTGACCCGGATGATGTTCACACTCCCGGCATCTATGTACATCGTATCGTTGTGAATGCAAATCCAGAAAAACGCATTGAACAACGCACTGTAACGCCTAGCTAATCACAGAATAAGAAAGAGGACATCATCATGGCATGGAATCGTGACGAAATGGCTGCACGTGCAGCGCAAGAATTACAAGATGGTTTTTACGTGAACTTGGGAATTGGTTTGCCGACTTTGGTGGCGAATCATGTACCTAGTCATATGGAAGTGTGGTTGCAATCCGAAAATGGTTTGCTTGGTATCGGCCCGTTCCCAACAGAAGATCAAGTTGATCCTGATTTGATTAATGCAGGTAAACAGACGGTCACAACATTGGCAGGCTCCTCGATTTTTAGTTCAGCTGACTCGTTTGCGATGATACGCGGCGGTAAAATCAATGTGGCGATTTTGGGCGCGATGCAAGTGTCGGAAAAAGGCGACCTTGCCAACTGGATGATTCCGGGCAAAATGGTAAAAGGCATGGGCGGCGCGATGGATTTGGTGGCTGGTGTTGGCCGCGTTGTGGTCTTGATGGAACATGTGGCTAAAGGCGATGCTCACAAAATTTTGAAAGCCTGTAATTTGCCCTTGACCGGCGTCGGTGTGGTTGATCGCATCATCACGGATTTAGGCGTGATTGACATCACTGTAGCAGGGTTGAAACTGGTTGAATTAGCGCCTGGTGTGACTAAGGAAGAAATTCAAGCGAAGACCGAAGCTGCAATCGATATGAGTGCGGTGTAATTAACGAACTTAGTTTTCTCTGTTTGTCGCGTACAAAAAATAGCCTGAGACAATTCTGTCTAAGGCTATTTTTTTGTTTAAATTCTTTCGATAAGTTCTGGGTTATTGCGCAACCCAGCCACCATCCATATTCCAAGCCACGCCGCGAATTTGGGTGGCTGCATCACTGCAGAAAAATACCGCTAAAGCACCCAACTGTTCAGGCGTGACAAATTCACCTGAAGGCTGCTTTTCAGATAGTAGGGATTTTTTTGCTTCATCATTGCTGATCCCATCACGTTCCGCGCGGGCATCGACTTGTTTCTGCACCAGTGGGGTTAATACGAAACCTGGACAGATGGCGTTACAAGTGATCGCGCTATTAGCGGTTTCTAATGCGGTCGTTTTAGTGAAGCCAACCAAGCCATGTTTAGCGGCGACATAGGCGGATTTTTGTGCAGAGGCGACTAGGCCATGTACCGAAGCAACGTTGATAATTCGCCCCCAATTTTTCGCACGCATCGATGGTAAAGCCAGACGGGTTGTGTGGAAGGCGGATGTTAAATTGATCGCGATAATTGCATCCCATCTTTCCACTGGAAAATCTTCAATCGCTGCCACATGTTGGATGCCAGCATTATTGACGAGAATATCAACCCCACCAAAATCGCTTTGTGCTTGCGCCATCATGTCGGTGATTTGATTGGCTTGTGTCATATCCGCGTTGGAATAGCTGGTTTTGACCTGAAATTCTTGCTCAATGGCTGTGCGTAAATTCGCAATTTCTTGCGCGTCACCGAAGCCATTCAAGCATATGTTCGCACCTTCGGCAGCGAGTGAGCGGGCGATTCCCAAGCCAATTCCTGAAGTAGATCCTGTGACTAAGGCAGTTTTTCCGACAAGTGTTCGAGATTGCATGCAGTTTCCTATAGAAATTTCAAAAATAGTGAGCGAAAAAAGAAGTTCACAAGGATTTTATGCTAAACCCTCGGTAAAATGGCAGCTTACTTTCTCAATCCGACAAAGAATTTTTTATGATTGTTAACCGTCAATCTGTGCAGTGTATTTCTCCTGCTGGTCTTCATCGAATGTCGTATAAAGAGTGGGGCGATCCGCAAAATCCTAAGGTACTCATTTGCGTGCATGGCATTACCCGCGTGGCCGATGATTTCGATGCTTTAGCGACCGCTTTGCAGGATGAATATCGCGTAATTTGCCCAGATGTCGTTGGGCGCGGTCAATCCGAATCTTTATCGAATCCCCAGCTTTATCAAATACCGCAGTACGTGAGCGATATGGTGACTTTGCTGGCGCGACTTAATCCGCAAACTGTGGATTGGTTTGGCACCTCGATGGGCGGATTAATCGGCTTGATTTTGGCATCGATGGAAAAAAATCCCATCCGCAAATTGATCTTAAATGACGTTGGTCCGAGTTTGAACTTTAATGGCTTAAAACGAATTGGTGAGTTGATCGGTCAAGATGTTCGTTTTGATACCTTCGCAGAAGGCGCTCAGTTTATCCGTGAAGTGTCGAATTCCTTTGGGCCACATTCTGAGGCGCAATGGGATAAATTGGCACGCGACGTGTTAAAACAAAATGCAGATGGAAAATGGGTGCGTCACTATGATTTGAGTTTGGCCATTCCGGTGCAAGCAACTACCTTGGAAACTGCTGCCTTCGGAGAGAAAATGCTGTGGGCGGCTTATGACGCAATTCGCTGTGAAACCTTGTTGGTACGAGGCAGTGAATCTGATCTACTGAGTGCCGAGACAGCACAGCAAATGCAAAGTCGTGGACCTCGTGCCAAACTTGTTGAAATCGCTGGTGTTGGACATGCGCCCACGTTTGTGCAGCCTGATCAAATTGCGATTGCAAAAGATTTTTTGTTGAATTGATGTACTGAGTTGATTTGCCAAGTTGATTTACTAAGTTGTTTTTTTTGGAGTTAGATTGCTATGCAACGTTTTCATGTTGGACCACGTTTATCCGAGTTCGCCATTTTCAACAAGACAGTTTATCTCGCTGGACAGGTTCCAGAAGATACAAGTCAAGACATCGTCGGACAAACCAATAATGTCTTGGCGCAAATAGATCGTCTGCTAGAAGAAGCGGGTAGCGATAAATCACGCATCTTAATGTGCCAGATTTTCATCACCGACATGGCCAATATGGCAGGTATGAATCAGGCATGGGATGCTTGGGTTCCTGCTGGTAATACGCCACCGCGTGCGACTGTACAAGCAGCACTAGCCAATCCAGAATGGTTAGTTGAAATCGTCGTTACCGCAGCACAGAAATAATATCCAAATAATATGGTCTCACTCTCCGCCACACTTTCGGATGCACAATTAGTCGAGGGCTTGTCGCCTGCTGATGCGGCACGCATTACCCAAGCACTAGAATTCGTCACACCATTTTTTGAAGATAGAAATATCGTTACCGAACAAAATGCCTTGCAATTTGCGGTTGGCGTTGCATCGACCTTAGCGATGTTGAGAACGGATGCCGATACGCGTATCGCTGGGATATTGTTTGAGTTGTCGGAAATGAATCCCTTGGCTGCTGAAAAAATCGAAGCAAAATTTGGTAAAGAAATTGCAGAGTTGGTCGCTGGTGTCAGACGTTTAATGCGCTTACGTGAAGCGACTTTGACACAGCATGACGTTGGGCGTGGAAAAGATGAAGCTGAACGTACCGCTTCGCAAATGGAAGTGTTGCGTAAGATGGTGTTGGCGATGGCGAACGACATGCGAGTTGTGTTGGTGCGCTTGGCATCTCGCGTGACCACTTTGCGTTATTTTGCTGAATGTAAGCGTGATGACGGCGCGGTGCAACAGTACGCCAGTGAGACCATGGATTTGTATGCGCCGCTGGCAAATCGTTTAGGCGTATGGCAATTGAAGTGGGAACTAGAAGATTTGTCGTTCCGATTCTTAGAGCCAGAACAATACAAGCGCATCGCTAAAATGCTGGAAGAGAAGCGGGTTGAGCGTGAGAGTTTTGTGGTGTCTGCGATAGACCGCTTGGAAAAAGAATTGGCCGCGGTGGATGTGAAAGCAGAGGTTAGCGGACGGCCTAAACACATCTTCAGTATCTGGAAAAAAATGAAGGGAAAAAAAGTCGACTTTGATGAGCTCTATGATGTGCGGGCTTTTCGTGTCATTGTCGATGACATCAAAGATTGCTATACGGTGTTGGGTATCTTGAATAATTTGTGGACGCCTATTCCCAAAGAATTTGATGACTACATTTCACGACCTAAACCAAACGGCTATAAGTCGCTGCACACGGTGGTGATCGTTGATGATGGTCGTCCATTAGAAGTACAGATTCGCACTAAGGAAATGCATCAATTTTCTGAATTTGGTGTCGCGGCGCATTGGCGTTATAAAGAAACTGGTGGCTCCAATTTTTCAGCGCAAGAATATGATGAAAAAATTGCCTGGCTGCGGCAATTGCTGGCGTGGAAAAATGAGGTTTCTGATGTTGTCGTTGACCATGAACAATTACAGCGCGAGTGGGTAGAAAAAGTCAAAGCGGCGACCTTAGATGACCGCATTTATGTATTGACACCGCAAGCGCGTGTGATCGAATTGCCGACTGGTGCAACACCAGTTGATTTTGCCTATCAATTGCATACGGATGTCGGTCATCGTTGCCGTGGCGCGCGAGTTGATGGTGTGATGGTGCCGTTGAATACGAAGTTGAAGAACGGTCAGACGGTTGAAATCATTACCCTCAAAATAGGCTCGATTCAGACTGGGCCTTCGCGCGATTGGTTGACGCCCGAGTACACCGTTGGCACTCGCACCCGTAGCAAAATCCGCGCATGGTTTAACGCGATTGACCAGGAAATTACGCTTTCCACCGGTCGCGGCATGATAGAAAAAACCTTGCAGCGCGAGGGTAAAACGTCTGTCAATTTGGAGGAGTTGGCGCGTAAGCTGAGTTTCGCCAGTCTCGACGATCTATTTTTGGCGGTCGGCAAAGAAGAATTTAGCTTACGCCAAGTCGAAACCGCTTTGCGCGATGATCCAGAGCCGGAGCAGGGTCCAGAGTTTGTGATTTCGAATAAGATCCGTGCAACGAGTGTCGAGCATGGTGCGAAATCTGGGGTTTTGGTCGTCGGTACGGAAGGATTGATGACACAGTTAGCACGCTGCTGTAAGCCTGCACCACCTGATGATATCGTTGGCTTTGTTACGCGTGGTAAGGGGGTTTCTATCCACCGACTTACTTGCAAAAATTTTGGCGAGATGCGCAATAAAGCGCCTGAGCGTGTGATACAAACGACTTGGGGTGATGGTGGCAAAGACACCGTTTATCCGGTCGATATTTTTGTAATGGCACAAGATCGACAAGGCTTGCTGCGCGACATCTCAGAGGTTTTTTCACGTGAGAAAATTAATGTCATCGGTGTGAATACGCAAAGTGCGAAAGGACAGGCGAAGATGTCTTTTACCGCCGAAATTAACGGTACCAGTCAATTGCAGAAAGCGATGACGGTGATCCGTGAGGTTAGCGGAGTACAAGACGTGCGTCGCGCGTAATCAGATTTATCTTGGATGTCGTTTCAGAATTCTTGGACTTCGTAGAGATTTGATGGAACTTATTTAATCTTATTTGCTCTGATTGGGATGCTGTAAAACCGATAAAAAATAAATTGTGAAGTGTTGCCAGCGTTTGGCAATACGCACTTACCAAAAAAAGAGTGGAAAAAATGAATAAAAAGATGATGAATGTAAAGGCGCTTTGCTCTGCGGCTCTGGTTTCCCAGTGTTTGATGCTGTCAGGTACCGTATTTGCACAAACTAATGGTATAGCTAGTGCAAAACAAGTACAGGCTTTGCCGGCAGCGATGCAAGCGACCGTGGATCGTATTTCTGCAGAATCTATGCGCGGGCATTTAACTTTTCTGGCCTCAGATTTGTTAGAAGGGCGTGATACCCCATCACGTGGTTTGGATTTGGCGGCTGAATACATTGCGGCACAGTTTCGCGCAATTGGTTTAGAGCCAGCAGGTGGCGATGGCTATTTTCAAAACGCCGATTGGAATATCTTGAAGAAAGAATTACGCCGTCGTCCTGGAGCACCTGTGCCGCCAGCAGAGACGGAACCAACTTTCCCAACCATCGTCAGAAATGTGATCGGCGTATTGCGCGGATCAGATCCTGTGTTGCGTGATAGTTATGTGTTGGTAACAGCGCATTACGATCACGTTGGCATTAAAGCGAATGCAGAGGGCGATAAGATTTTCAATGGCGCGAACGACGATGCTAGCGGGACAGTGTCTGTGATTGAATTAGCGAAAGCCTTTGCTGGCATGAAAGAACGCCCGAAACGCAGTATCGTTTTCATGACTTTCTTTGGTGAAGAAAAGGGTTTGGTCGGTTCTCGCTATTATGGGAAAAATCCAATTTTCCCTATCGAGAAAACCATAGCGGGTATCAATATTGAACAAGTTGGTCGCACTGATGATTCCGAAGGTCCGCAAGTTGCCTCAGTTGGCGTAACAGGATTTGACTTTTCTGAAGTCGGTGCCATTATCAAACAGGCAGGTGATAAGACCGGTATCAATGTTTGGAAACATCCTGTGAATAGTGATAAATATTTCGGTGCCAGCGATAATCAGGCAATCGCAGATCAAGGCATTCCGGCACATACGATCAGCGTCGCGTATGGCTTCCCTGATTATCATGGATTGGGTGACGAAGCACACAAGATTGACTACGATAATATGGCTAAGGTCAATCGTGCGGTAGCAGTTGCAATTGAGCAGATTGCCAATAGTAAGACAATCCCAAAATGGGATGAGGAAAATCCTAAGGCATCAAAATATCTGAATGCTTGGAAACAGCGTCAATCCGCTAAGTAATCTGCGGAGCCCTTGCATAGTTTTGATAAAACGACTTGAGTGATGCTTTACTCAGGTCGTTTTTCTTATTAATAGCCAAGACTTATTTTGCCATTTCACTCCCTGTTTGAACTCCCAAAAAACAATGACAACTATCAATCAATCCGTTCTGATATTCGGTGTAGTGGCCTGTTTTACTTGCCTTTCTGAAACTAGTTTTGCGCAGAAATCTTCTCAAGAAAAAGCAGATAACTGGCCACAAGCGCGTTTCGAACAAAACAATTATCAGAGTACGAGTACGGTTGCAGATGTCGCACAATTTATGGCAGCTTTGCAAAAGAAGGATAAATCCCTCACGACCTATCAGCCGAAAAATGCGCCGCGCGGCACCGAGACTGGACAGCCTTTAAATGCTTGGCGCTTGGCAGCAACCGGGAAAGATCCATTGCGCGTGTATATCAATGCTGGTATCCATGCTGGTGAAGTTGAAGGTAAGGATGCGATGCAAATTATCTTGCGCGAATTGATGCAGGGTAAATATCCTGAGATACGTCAAGCAATCGAAATTGTGACTCTACCGACCTACAACGCCGATGGTGCCGATGCCCAAAACCCGTTAAATCGCCGTCATCAACCCAATCCAGAGCACGGTGTTGGTCCACGTGAAAATGCATTTGGTATTGATTTGAACAGAGACATGATGAAGGCTGCTGCAGCTAATACTCGTTGGATGCTGGCGATGTATCAAGACTTTCAACCGGCGGCGGTATTTGATTTGCATACGACCAATGGCAGTTATCACGGCTTTCATATTACCTATGAACCTGCATGGGCGACGGGTGGCGATGCATCGCTACAAGAACTTAATCGTAAGATGTTGACTGATGTGCGAGCGACCATGCTGCCACGTGGCATGCCAACTTATGACTACGGAAATTTCCGCTTCGATAAAGACAAAAAGATAGTCGGATGGGAGTCAGCATTTTCTTCGCCTAACTTAGTCAGTAACTATCCCACTTTGCAATACGCACTAGGCATTTTGGTTGAGTCTTATGTGTATCGAAGTTTTAAAGACCGTATCGAGGATAACCGTTTGTATGTCGTGGAGTTATTGCGTTGGTT
>JAYVHZ010000591.1:0-2792 GCA_043770645.1 Undibacterium sp.
CAAAAATTAGAAGCCACGAAAAAAGAATATAACGGCGGTGAAGTGGAGCGCCGTCCTGATGAGCGTCAGCCGTCAAAATATGTAGAGCGCGTCAATAATTTGAAAAATGATTTGGCACGTACCGAGAAAAATATCGAAGCGTTGAAGCGTGAAATTAGCAACCTAAAATAATGCCAATGCGGATGAAGTAAGGCAAAGTAAAAAAGGTCGCTGACGCGGCCTTTTTTTTATCCAAATCGTTTAATTTTGTATCATCGATGAATAAATTTTCAGGATTAGAATTACTTGCTTCCGCTGTATTGGTGATTGACCCACAAGCTTGCATCGTATATGCCAACCCAGCTGCTGAAAATCTACTAGAGCGACCGTTTAAATCCCTCTTCAATCTTCAGCTGAAAGATTTATTTCTGAATGGAAGCGAATTGTTGATGGGTTTTCAGCAGGCAGTCGAGCACCAGTTTGCAGACCTGCGTCAAGACTTGGTTCTGGAACGAAATGGACACGAGCCCTTGCACGTGCACAGTATCGTCACTGCCTTGGATCATGCAGATACACCAGTATTAATTGAATTGCGCGCCAATGTTCAACAACTAAAGCTCGATCGAGAAGAGCGTATGCAGGATCAAAATAAAGAAAATAAGGAATTGATCCGTAATTTGGCGCATGAGATTAAGAATCCGTTAGGTGGCATCCGTGGCGCAGCGCAGTTGCTGGAATTGGAATTACCTGAGCGTCATGCCAAGGAATTGCGTGAATATACACAGGTGATTATTAAAGAGGCAGATCGTTTGCAGGTTTTGGTTGATCGTTTACTAGCGCCGAATCGTTTGCCGCAAGTGATTGCGGACGTGAATATTCATGAGGTTTGTGAACGGGTACGTAGTTTGATTATGGCAGAATTTCCTAAAGGCTTGATGATTAAACGCGATTACGATCTTTCCATTCCAGAGTTTCGTGGCGATCAGCAACAGCTCATTCAAGTTGTTCTCAATATTGCGCACAATGCCGCGCAAGCGCTTAGAGTGCGTATGGCGGATGGCGATGCCGAGATCGTTTTTAAGACGCGGGTGGTGCGTCAAGTGACGCTTGCAAAAATTCGCTATAGGCTGGCATTAGATTTGCATATCATTGACAACGGCCCCGGAATTCCACCGAATATTCGCGACCGGATTTTTTATCCACTGGTGTCCGGGCGTGATGGAGGTAGTGGTTTGGGATTGACTTTGGCACAGGCCTTTATTACGCAGCATGCGGGCCTTATTGATTGTGAGAGTCGTCCAGGGTGTACTGATTTTCGAATTTTAATTCCACTACCGTGATCCATAATCGCCCACCGACTGCACAGTAAAATGCGCCGAAGTAGTGCGTTAATTTGCAGAAAATATTTTATGAGATGCTAATCAATGAAGAAGACCATTTGGATTGTAGATGACGATGATTCAATTCGTTGGGTTTTGGAAAAAGCCTTAGCGCGCGAAGGCTTTGTCACACGTAGTTTTATCAATCCTGACGATGTATTAGCGGCTTTGGATGACGAACATCCGCAGGTATTGGTATCGGATATTCGCATGAATGGGGCATCCGGTTTAGATCTCTTACAAACGATTAAACAGCGCCTTCCAAGTTTGCCAGTCATTATCATGACCGCTTTTTCGGATTTGGATTCCGCAGTCGCTGCATTTAAAGGTGGGGCATTTGAATATCTCGCCAAACCCTTTGATTTGTCGAAAGCGGTCGAACTGATTCGCCGTGCGTTAGAAGAAAGTGCGCGCGAGGCGACGGTCGAGCAAGTAGCTGATGTTGAAACCGAAATTCTCGGACATGCCGCTGCCATGCAAGAAGTGTTTAGAGCGATCGGCAGACTATCTCAGTCTAGTGTGACGGTGTTGATTACTGGTGAATCTGGCAGTGGGAAAGAATTGGTGGCGCGCGCTTTGCATAAACATAGTCCGCGTGTAAATCAACCTTTTATCGCACTCAATACAGCGGCGATTCCCAAAGATTTACTTGAATCTGAATTATTTGGGCATGAACGTGGCGCATTTACCGGTGCGCAAGCAGCCCGCCGCGGACGTTTTGAGCAGGCCGAAGGGGGAACTTTGTTCTTAGATGAAATCGGCGACATGCCATTTGATTTGCAAACGCGTTTGTTGCGCGTGCTTTCGGATGGTCATTTTTATCGCGTGGGTGGGCATCAACCACTCAAAGCGAATGTGCGCCTGATCGCCGCGACGCATCAACATCTGGAAGAGCGCGTGAAGGATGGTGTGTTTCGCGAAGACTTATTTCATCGCTTAAATGTGATTCGCTTACGTGTCCCTAGTTTGCGAGAACGGCGTGAAGATGTGCCACTACTTGCTAAACACTTTTTAGTGCAAAGCGCCAAACAATTGGGGGTTGATGCAAAGCGACTTTCTGATGGCGCTTTAAGTTATATCTCTGGTTTAGATTTTCCTGGCAATGTACGACAACTTGAAAATTTATGTAATTGGATCACGGTGATGGCACCAGGACAGGTGGTTGAAATCGCCGATTTGCCAAGTGAATTATTGCCTGTGGTCGGTAAGCTTGATGTTGATAGTGCCAACGCTACAGATTTGCAGCAACCGTCTATCTCGTATCTTTCAGAGCAATTTTGGTTTGCTGCGCTGGAAAAGGAAGCCGAACGTCTATTGCAACAAGGAATGCAAGACATCATGCCTAAGTTGAGTCGTGATTTTGAAAGTGCCGTGATCAAAGCAGCACTGAAACATACGCATGGGCGCAAGAATGAAGCTGCGATACGTTTGGGC
>JAYVHZ010000592.1:0-2260 GCA_043770645.1 Undibacterium sp.
CTGCTTCTTCGACCAATGCGGTGTTTTGTTGGGTGAAGAAGCAGCAGCCGCCGCCGCCACGTTGCAGGAACAAGCCACAAACTTGGTGCAGGTTGTCAGCGTCTTCAAACTAGATTATCAACCTGTGTATCAAAGTCCCAAAGCAAGTGCGACTAGAAAGGCAACGCCCTCGGTGAAGAAAGCCCCAGCAAATCTTGCCAGATTAAAAGCAGAGCCCGCAAAATCGATCGCCAAAGCTGATTCATGGGAAGAGTTTTAAAGCCCTGACCACCTCACATTTTTTACACGATGCCGACACAGCAAAAATACCTGCTAAGTTGGCATTTTTTTTGTCCTATTTTTTGGATTTGTATTTGGGCGATTGACGCGCTGTTGCGATCTCGCACACTGTTATAGGTATTCCATTCTAATGACTTTTTTCTGATTGACTTTTAAAGTCGCATGTTGAATAGTACGGTCGTTCGATTATTTTCTTAAGTGCAGCTTCCATTGCTAACAAGACCATTTTCCCGATTTACTTTTTAACGTAGCCAGAAACTCATTTGACTTCATGAATATCACATCGAAATTTATGCGTAAGGGAGAACTTACTCGCGCTGCGATATTGGAGACAGCATTGCAGTCTGCGAGCCGACACGGACTCGAAGGATTGACGATAGGTTTGCTGGCCGAGCAAATGAACATGAGCAAATCCGGTGTTTTCGCCCACTTTGGTTCGCGCGAAGATTTGCAAATTGCCGTACTCAAGATGTACCACCAGCTATTTGAACAAGAGGTTTTTTATCCTAGTATGAAAGAACAACGTGGTCTGCCTCGCTTACGTTCCATGTTCGCTTTGTGGGTAAAACGCGTGACGCAAGAAATCGCATCAGGTTGTATTTATATTAGTGGCGCAACTGAATACGATGATCGGCAAGGCCCGATTCGTGAAGAATTGGTTGGAATGGTGAATGCATGGCAAGGGGCACTTTTACGCGCCACGACACAAGCGCAGCAATTTAAACATCTGCAAATAGATGTCGATCCCGAACAGATCGTTTTTGAGATGTATGGTTTGATTCTGGCATTACATCATGACGCCCGCTTCTTAAAAAAGTCGGGCAGCGTGAATCGCGCTGAACTAGGATTTGAAAGAATGATTCAATCTTATGCGCCAGTGACATCAAACGGTTAAAACAATATAGATACAAATTACAGTTCTTTAGCTTTACAACTTATTTAAAACATATTTGAAACTTATTTGAAACTTATTTAAAACTTAATTAGTCCACAGGAGAAAATCATGGGTCAATACATCGCGCCTTTACGAGATATGCAATTCGTTTTACATGAGTTGTTAGGTGTCGAAGCGGCACTCAAAGAACTACCAAAATACGCAGAAGTCGACGCCGACATCATTAATCAAGTATTGGAAGAAGGCGGCAAATTTTGCTCCGAAGTGCTCTTCCCTATCAATCACTCCGGTGATCGTGAAGGCTGCCATCACGACAAGACGACCCATGCTGTCACCACACCAAAAGGCTTTAAAGAAGCTTACCAACAGTATGTAGAAGCTGGCTGGCCAGCACTCGCATGCGACCCAGAATATGGCGGCCAAGGCTTGCCACTGGTGATGAATAATTCCATGTACGAGATGATGAACTCTGGTAATCAAGCTTGGACTATGTACCCAGGTTTGTCACACGGTGCCTACGAATGTTTGCATGAACACGGCACACCAGAACAAAAAGCGCAGTACTTGCCAAAGCTGACTTCTGGCGAATGGACAGGCACCATGTGTTTGACTGAGCCACATTGCGGTACCGATCTCGGCATGTTGCGTTCTAAAGCAGAACCACAAGGCGATGGCACTTATAAAATCACTGGCGCGAAGATCTTCATCTCTGCGGGTGAACATGACTGTGCGGAAAACATCATTCACTTGGTATTAGCACGCTTGCCAGATGCACCTGAAGGTTCTAAAGGTATTTCGCTCTTCCTCGTACCTAAGTTCATGCCAAATGCGGATGGTAGCTTAGGCGCACGTAATCCAATATTCTGCGGCGCGATCGAAGAAAAAATGGGTATCCATGGCAACTCCACTTGCCAAATGAATTTGGATGGCGCAGTCGGCACGCTGATCGGCGCACCACACAAAGGTTTGAACGCGATGTTCGTGTTCATGAACGCCGCACGTCTGGGCGTGGGCATGCAAGGTTTGGGTTTGACTGAGGTCGCTTACCAAAATGCCTTGATCTACGCCAAAGATCGTATCCAGATG
>JAYVHZ010000593.1:0-5833 GCA_043770645.1 Undibacterium sp.
TCTTTTTTGAAATATTTTCGATTGAATATGACTCTGCAACGTGTTCCATTCCCTTAAAGATTCCCTAAGCTAGTCATGCTCTGATACCATCCCCGCTTATTCTGGCCAGATAGACTCTTCGACTTAATATCTATGTTGCGTTACTTATTGATACTCGTTGTATTCACCTTTATTTCTATCCACAATTTCGCTCGCGCCGATGCTTTTGTTTGTGTTGATGCAAACGGAAAGAAGATGTTTTCTAGCGAAGCTTGTAGTAAAAAAGGGATGAAATCAGCGACGAATGAATTTCCCGTCGTGGCAGGGCAGGCGATGACGGCGAAAATTATTATGCCGCGCAGTGAGAATGCGCCAAAACTAGCCAAAGATGGCGGCATGATTAGCCCAGATGGCAAGTATGTGACCAAGCCAGGGCAAATTTACATGTCTGGTGAACTACCTTTAGAAAAACCTGTTCTCTATTTCCTAGTCATTATGATGGCGGGAGCTGGTGCCTTGTTCGGCTTGATTTTCATTCGCTTCTTTAAAGCGCATCATTCAAAATATACGCATGAGTAGCCAGAGCTAAAAAAGCCACTAATTTCTTAGTGGCTTTTTTAGATCGCATTTAAAGTTAGTGTAGTTAGCTTAACTTAAACGGCAAACTACGCGGTGCTTTCCCGGTCAGCTTAGCGATAGCATTACCAAACGCAGGTGCTAATGGTGGCAAACCTGGTTCTCCCATGCCAGTTGGCGGGTCTGCACTGGGGACAATATGTACACTCACTTGTGGCATATCGGTAATGCGGGGAACTGCGTAATCACCGAAATTACTTTGCTCAACGATGCCATCTTTTAAAGTAATCGCGGCATTCTCTATACACATGCCTAAACCCATTAAAGCAGCGCCCTGAACTTGGGCTTCTATCGTTTTTGGGTTCACCGCTAAATTACAATGGACACCTGCAGTCACTGTATGTAATTTGGCTTGGCCATTTTGAATTGAGGCTGTCACGACAAAAGCAACCACTGTTTGAAAGGATTCGTGCACGGCGACACCCCAGGCGTGGCCTTTAGGTAAGCGCCGTTTGTTGTAGCCAGCTTTTTCTACGGCTAACTTCAAAGCAGCAGTATGACGTGGATGTTTGTCGCCAAATTGCTTCAATCGATAGGCGACCGGATCTTGTTTGGCATTGCGGGCGATTTCATCTATCAAAGTTTCCATCACATAGGCGGTATGGGTCGAGCCGACACTGCGCCACCACAAGACGGGAACGTTGACTTTGGGATGGTGTACTGAGAGTCTCATTGGTATTGGATACGGATCCCGCATGCCTTCTATCGCAGTACCATCAATACCATCTTTGACCAAAAAGCCTTCAAACGGGGTGCCGGTGACGATAGATTGTCCAACAATTACATGATCCCAAGCTAGTATTTGACCCTGTTCATCGCAGCCAATCTCGGCGCGGTGCACATGCATAGGACGATAGTAGCCGCCCTTGATATCATCTTCGCGGCTCCAGATGGTGCGGATTGGTGCCTGTATTCCAGCAGCGCGGGCAGCCTTCGCCACTTGGCAAGACTCAATCACATAATCGCAGCTTGGCACGGCACGGCGGCCGAAACCACCACCCGCCATTTGCACATGCATCTTCACATTTTGTGGAGGAATTCCCAGTGTTTGTGCCACTGCCATCGTTTCCACGCCAGGCATTTGCGTGCCTACCCATAATTCTGCCTTGCTACCGTCTGCGTTCAAATGCACGGTGCAATTGAGTGGTTCCATTGCGGCATGCGCCAAATAAGGGAAAGTGAATTCGGCGCTAATCTTTTTCGGCGCTGCTGCTAGTTTGCTGACGTCGGCATTGAAATGTAATTTGCCGGTGGTTTTCGCCAATTCCTGATATTGCTTAAGTTGGGTAACGCTATCGACTTTTTCTACGCCACTGCTATCCCATTCTAATTTCAGGGCATCACGAGCTTGCTTTGCTGGCCAAAAGCCATCAGCAATCACAGCCACGCCTTCGCCACCACGATCAACGGCTATCTTTAAGACCGCGCGCACGCCCTTAATTTTTTTTGCTGCGCTATCGTCAAACGAGCTTAGTTTTGCACCAAATACAGGCGGGTGAGCGACTAATGCGGTGAGCATGCCAGGTAGTTGTATATCGATACCAAAATTTTGCTTGCCATTCGATTTATCTTTGGCATCCAGACGACCAACTTGCTTACCGATAATCTTAAAAGTCTTTGGATCTTTTAGTGCGACTTTCTCGGGTACAGCTAATGCCATCGCTGCTTCTGCTAATTCTCCATAGCTTAAAGTCTTGCCATCGGCGCGAATGACGGAGCTACGATCGGTGCGTAAAGTATCGGGATTGACCTTCCACTGGGTAGCCGCAGCAGCAAGCAACATCGCGCGAGCACGGGCGCCTAATTCTCGATACTGTTGATAAGAATTTTTGATAGAACCAGAGCCGCCTGTGAGATGCATGCCAAATGCAGGATCCACATAAGCCGGATCGGCACTGCCATGAATCGCACCAACTTTAGTCCAATCGGCATCTAATTCTTCTGCCAAAATCATAGGCAGGGCAGTGTGCACACCCTGACCAAATTCCAAACGATTAATTGTGACAGTGATCGCACCATCTTTGGCGATCTGCACAAACGCAGCAGGTTTTTCAAATGCTTTTAGTCCTGCCGCCGGCTTGTTAGTTTGCGCCATCACTGGGTACATACCTAAGGCGAAGCCACTGGCGGCGCTCATTTTCAAAAATTGCCGGCGCGAAGTGGAGCTGACTTCGTGATGTTGGCTCATTTGCTTTTGGATTAACGAGGCAATCCCTTTGGGAAGCTGGCTTAAGTCCGTATTCGTTGGGTAAAAATGCATCTCAATGTCCTTTAAGTAGGAAGCGCTTGAATTCGGGTATGGTCTGAGGAATGGTGTTACGCCAATGAGGCGGCTGCGGCTTTGATGGCGCTGCGTATCCGTTGATAGGTCCCGCAGCGACAGATATTGCCGGACATCGCGGCATCAATATCGGCATCATTTGGTTTCTTATTGGTTTTCAATAACGCCGTGGCACTCATAATTTGCCCACTCTGGCAGTAGCCGCATTGTGCTACATCGTGACTAATCCATGCCGCTTGTACCGCACGACCCACTTTGTCGTTGGCGATTGCTTCAATAGTCGTGATTTTGCGGCCATTCGCTGCCGAAATCGGTGTGACGCAAGAGCGTATCGGCTGACCATCCAGATGCACAGTGCAAGCACCGCATTGCGCAACACCACAACCATATTTAGTCCCGCTTAAACCTAAACCATCACGAATCGCCCATAACACGGGCGTATCGGGTGCCAGATCCATCGAACTTTCCTTGGTATTTACATTGAGTTTTAACATGTCAGCAATCCTTTTTGAAATGCGGCAAAAGCGGGAAATCAATTGAAATAGTGTTTCGATAGACTAGTGAATATCCTTAGTACAAGCAAGATAATTCCTCACAAAATTCAAGCACGTAGTTAACATTTTTACAGTAATGTAGATTCTTGTATAAATTTGGCAAAACGCGACAGATCAACATTACCACCCGAAACAATAATGCCAACTTTTTGATGACGCAAATCAATTTGCGCGCTCATCGCCAGGGCTGCACCTAAACAGCCAGTGGGTTCCACCACCATCTTCATGCGAGCAGCAAAGAATTTCATCGTCTCTATGAGTTGCACGTCACTGACAGTCAGTACATCATCGACATGCTGCTGAATCACCGGAAATGTGTGACTCCCAAGATGTTGTGTCTGTGCCCCATCTGCAATCGTGTTTGGTGTCTCAATATGCACAATGCTGCCACTAAGGAAACTGCGTTGCCCGTCATTGCCAGCCTCAGGTTCGACCCCAATCACTTTGCAATCTGGGTTTAAGGCTTTCGTGGTGGTTGCACATCCAGACAATAATCCGCCGCCACCCAAAGGTACAAATAAATAATCGAGCTGTCCAACTTCCTCAATTAATTCTTTCGCGCTTGTGCCTTGGCCTGCCATCACATGCGGATGATCATAAGGAGGGATTAAAGTTAAGCCTTGTTGCTGTGCTAATTGGCGACCGATTTCTTCTCGGTCTTCCGTATAGCGGTCATATAAGACCACTTCGCCACCATAACCACGCGTTGCTGCCACTTTGATTGCTGGGGCATCTTTGGGCATCACAATCACAGCGCGAATACCGAATTGTTGAGCTGCTTTGGCGATCGCTTGTGCATGATTGCCAGAAGAAAAAGTCACGACCCCTCGAGCTTTTTGTTCTGGGGTAAATTGAAGCAGAGCGTTACAAGCACCGCGAAACTTAAATGCGCCTGTACCTTGAAAGTTTTCACACTTAAAAAATAGCGTTGCGCCAGTCAGTTGATTTGCGGTTGTCGATGTCAATACAGGCGTGCGCTGGACATAAGGCGAAATGCGTTGATGCGCATGTGTAATGTCGTCGAACGAGAAGGGAGGGAAACTTGTCATGATAGTCAAACCACTACGTCGTTAAAAATTCGAAGTAGCTATTCTATGCACTTAGTCATGCATCGTCACAATATTTACAAAAAATCACATGAAGCCGTTCGCTTTGCATGTGATTTTGTCGATAAAACTAATCGCGGCGTGAATCGTGTGCGCGTCTGTAATCATGATCGTTATGGTCTTTCACAGAGTCACGGTCACGACCAGTTGGCCCGTACTTCCATTTTCCTTTATGCATAATCCAATGATCGCCGCGCTGCTCCCAATGTGCTTGTTCATATCGATGGCCTTTTTGATTGCGTACCCAGTAGCCTTTTACCCAAGTATGGCGGCGACCACGCCATTCCCAATGACCTTCCGACCAAGTGTATCCACGTCGAGCTTGAGGCTGGTATTCCATTCGTGGCTCTGGCGGCCCAAATCGTATGCTGACGCCTATGTCTTGTGCTGATGCACTTGGGCTGAAGATGCTTCCAAAAGTGAGTACACAACACGCGCTGAGTAAGCTCTTTTTTAGCATGATATTTTCCTTTGTTTGGTTTACAACCTGTGGCCAGAAGTGGTGTTGAACACCACCACTTCTTCGCATATGTCAATCAGTAGGATTAACGGCGTGATCCAACCACTTCCACAACCACCCTGCGATTCTTCGCACGGCCTTCGGTGGTGGCGTTGTCTGCGATCGCCTGTTGCTCGCCTTTACCTTCAGTGTAGACACGGTCAGCGCCGACACCACGCGAGATCAAATAGGCTTTGACGGCTTCTGCGCGACGAATGGATAAAGACTGGTTATAGTTGTCACTACCAATCGAGTCAGTATGTCCTACTGTCACCATAACTTCTGTATTCATATTTTTCAAAGAATCGAGCATTTGGTCGAGCGCGACTTTACCATCTGGTTTAACAACAGACTTATCGAAATCAAACAAGGCTTCGGCAGAAAAATTGATTTTTTCCGAAACGGGTACTGGTGCAGCGACCACAACTGCTGGTCTGGTCTCGGTAATCACTAACGGTGCAGATACAGGTACTGGAGTTGGTGCTGGGGCGACGTAAGGGACAATACGGGCTGGTGCTGGCTGACCCAATTTATACACTAAACCGATCGAATAAAAATCCACATCACCACGATTTTGCACACCGTCGTTGACGCGATAACGTTCTACTTGTCCACGCAATGCGAGTGCCTGTGTCAGTTGATATTCCATTCCCAAACTAAGTTTGCCGTTTAGCTTGCGCTCACTTGGATGCGGATTGGTGACTGCGTAGAGTCGGTTGCCAGAGAAGTGCGCTTTCGCTTCGGTGTAATGCATTCCGATACTTGCCAGAAAAGAGAG
>JAYVHZ010000594.1:0-1789 GCA_043770645.1 Undibacterium sp.
GTAAAGCAAATTCGCTTTGGCGATATTCTTTTGCTCCATCGCCGCAACGCCGCCTTGGCGTTTCAGCCATTGAAATACCAAGCCAGCGATATAGATGGAATAGGTTGGTGGCGTGTTGTACATGGAATCATTATCTGCCACGATTTTCCAATCGAATGCTGAGGGGCAAATCGACAACGCTGAGTCTAATAAATCCTCACGTACGATGACCAGTGTCAAACCCGCCGGCCCAATATTTTTCTGTGCGCCACCAAAAATCACGCCATATTTGGACACATCGATAACGCGCGACAAAATGTGGGAAGACATGTCAGCAACCAGTGGCGCGCCATTGGTCTGCTGCGCTATATCTGGAACAAAATGGTATTCGACACCATCGATAGTTTCGTTGGTGCAAAGGTGCACGTAAGCGGCGTCTTTGGTTAATTTCCAAGTTGTAGGATCAGGTACGCCATCGAAGCCTGTGATTTCGCTGGAAGCGGCGACGTTCACGTTCGCATATTTATTCGCTTCTTTGATCGATTTACCACTCCACGAACCTGTATGGATAAAATCTACTGTAGCAGGCTGGGTTTTGCGACCGACTAAATTCAAAGGTACGATGGCATTCTCACCCAAACCACCACCTTGCAAAAACAAGACTTTGTAGTTGGCAGGCACGTTCAACAATTCGCGCAAATCAGCTTGCGCTTGCGCCAAGATGGACATGAATTCAGGACCACGATGACTCATTTCCATCACCGACATGCCGCTACCATGCCAATCCAACATTTCACTTGCTGCTTGCTGCAAGACTTCTTTGGGTAACACGGCAGGGCCGGCTGAGAAATTGTAGATCGTATTCATGGTCTTTGAACCGTTGCATTAAAACGTAGGGTGGGCACGATCTTTGTGCCCACGCGTTACGATTAAAAAATCTTCGAGAAATATTTACCTAAAATGTCTGGCGTTTAACGGACGCGTGGGCACAAAAGCTGTGCCCACCCTACGTTTATTCTTCGACAGCTGCATCACCGCTTGCGTCACCAATTGCTTCAGCACCTTCAGCTTCTGGATCAGCATCGGTTTCAACAATACGCTGCAAGCCAGAAAGTTTAGTGCCATCTTCGACTGCAATCAAAGTCACACCTTGTGTCGCACGACCCATTTCGCGGATTTCAGAAACGCGAGTGCGGATCAATACACCACCGGTCGTAATCAACATGATTTCGTCAGTTGGCTCAACCAAAGTGGCTGCAACAACTTTACCATTGCGCTCAGAAGTTTGAATTGCGATCATACCTTTGGTGCCGCGACCATGACGCGTGTACTCAGTAATCGGCGTACGTTTGCCGAAGCCGTTTTCCGTTGCAGTCAAGACCGATTGCTGTTCATTTTCCGCGACCAACAAAGCAATAACTTGTTGGCCTTCTTCGAGATTCATACCGCGTACACCGCGCGCAGTACGACCCATAGGACGCACATCATTTTCGTCAAAGCGGACAGCCTTGCCGGAATCAGAGAACAACATCACATCATGTTTACCATCAGTCAATGCGGCACCGATCAGGAAATCGCCATCATCCAGATCCACCGCGATAATGCCGGCTTTACGTGGATTACTGAAATCATTTAATGCTGTTTTCTTAACCGTACCCAAGCTAGTCGCCATGAAGATGTAATGATCTTCAGGGAAAGTACGGTTATCACCAGACAATGGCAAGATCACCGTAATTTTTTCACCATCTTGGAGTGGGAACATATTCACAATAGGCTTACCACGTGAATTACGTGAGCCTTGCGGCACTTC
>JAYVHZ010000595.1:0-10559 GCA_043770645.1 Undibacterium sp.
TGCTTGCATCCATGTCCTCGCTAAAGGTGACGGTATAGGTCAGCACATCACCGGCGATGACGGTGTCATCTGCATCGTTGTCATTAAAGTCGCTACCCACCAAGGTAGGTGCGGTCGTATCCGTAAGGCTGGTGACTGTCACCGTACTGGTCGCGCTTGCTGCACTGTTGCCCGCGTCATCGGTGGTGGCGAAGACAAAGTTACGCGCACCTGCTGTGGATGAACCGCCCAGGATATTCTCGTATTGAATGTCGCGGATGATGGCTTGTGCTTCTGCTGAAGTGAGGTCTTCAAAATTAGATTTTTGGATAGTAAATACACTGCTCGCATAGGTTAGGTTGACTTGTACGCCGCCGATCGTGATGTTGCTTTGTGTGCCGCTGTTGCCATCAGCTCGCACCGTGGTGCTACCGAAAATCAGTTTTTCATTCGTGCCATCGGCAACCACCAGGCCGCTTACTGTCAATGTCACAGAATTGAGCTTGTCGGACGCTTCGACCAAGGTAGCGGGATCGGTGTTGTCATCGAGGCTTACCGCCGCGCCACTGGTGCTGGTCACCGCGTAATTGCGTGTGCCGCCATCGGCCGGCGCGAGATCGATCACTGGCGCGGTAGTGTCGGCAATGGTGAGTTCGCTGCTAGTACTGTCGTTCTTTAAGTTGCCCGCCAGATCGGTAATGGTCGCTGTCACCTGGTAGACGCCGTTAAACCCGCCGCCGACATTGGCCGGTGTCAAGGCATTGGCAACAGGGATATTCAGGGTCCAGTTACTACCGCTGAGACTCAGGTTACCGTCCCCAGTGGTATAGGTCACGCCATTCACGGTGACGGTGAGGCTTTCACCGCTACCCAGAACGGCTGTGCCGGTAATTTGTGGCGTGGTATCCGCGGTTGATTGTGTGCTGACTGTCACCGCGCCCGCCGGGATGGTGGAGTCGATTTTGATAGCTTGTGTGGCTGTCGTTCCGCCGACCGCGGTCAGGGTATAGTCGCCATCGGGAAGGCTTGTGCCAGTATAGTTGTACGTCCATACGCCGCTGGCATTGGCGGTAACATTGACACCGCTAAAGGTGCCACCAGGCCCGGTCAGGGATAAGGTGACAGTTGCGCCTGCATTGGTCGAGCCGGTAAAGATCAGGCTGGTATCGCTGGTAATAAAATCAGATAAGACGCCCGTGTCGTTGCTGATGCTGTCGATGGTGACCGCGCCCGCCTTGTCGTGCAGAACGGTACCCGTATCGCTAAAGGCCACGCCGCTGTCGGTGTAAGTGGCAGAGACGGAAATCAGGCCGTTGGCCATACTGCTCAGGTTTAGTGCAGCCAAGCTCCACACGCCACCGGTCACCGTGGCAGTGTCGCTGATAGTGAGCGTGCCGTCGGTGATGATGATCTGCAAAACACTACCGTCAGGCACATTGGTGGTTGTACCGCTAATGACTACGGCATCATCCTCGCTGGAAGACAAGTTGCCGTCGCCGATAGGCTCTGTTACCACGATGACAGGCGCAGCGGTATCGATGGTGAGTGACTTGCTGGCATTGGCGGTATTGCCCGCCAGATCACTGCCTGTCGCGGTGATGGTGTAGACGCCATTGTTTGCCAGTGGCGTGAGTGCGCCAGAATCGACTGAGGCGCTTCCCAAATCAACGCTCCAGTTGCCGCCAGTGCCCACGGTCACATTGTAGGTCGCGCCACTGATAGTAACCTGGATAACCTGTCCAGATTCCAGATCGCTGGTGCCGGTAATGACGGGCGTCAAATCGGCGCTCTTGAAATTGGTTGTGATGGTGATATTGGCGCCAGTGTCGATAATCACCGGTTGCGTTGCAGTCGTCGTATTGCCCACGCTGTCGCTGGCCGTTGCGGTCAAGGTATAAGTGCCGTTGGCGAGCGCAACGCTGCTGCGGTCTAACGACCAAGTGCCGACGGTTGCCGTCACGGTGGCGGTAAATACGGTGGCATTGCTGGCGTCAGTAAAGGTTAGCAAAACGCTGCTATTAGCTTCAGCGGTGCCAGTAAAGACTAGGGTGGTGTCATTGGTAATGAAATCGCTTGCGCTGGCGCCGGCAGAATCGGTGCTGATACTACTGATGGCCACCGCAGGGTCGGTGGTATCAACGCTGAAAGTCTGCGTTGCCGTTGCAGTGATGCCGGCGGATTTGGTAGCAACCGCCGTTAAGGTGTAGCTGCCACCAGTTAATGTTGTGCCCGTGTAATCGAGCGTCCATACACCGGTACCTGCATCTGCGGTTACGGTTCCGATCACACCTGTTCCCGACAAGCTGACAGCGACCGAGCTGCCGGGTTCTGCCTTGCCGCTGAAGATAAGACTGGTGTCCTTGGTCGCAAAATCGCTGGCGCTGACACCGGTATCGCTATTGATACCGGTAATGGTCGTCGCGATCATGCTACTGCTATTGCCGGCAGCATCGCTGCCCGAGACAGTCACTTTGCTGCCGGTAGTCAAACCATCGGTCGGGAAGGTGCCAGATACCGGGGTTGCGCTTTCTGTATTGATGCTCCAGGTACCATCTGACTGCACGGTGGTGGTGTAGCTGACATCCGTGCTGCCATTGCCATCGGCGTCGATCGCTATGGTGAGAGCCGTGCCGGCAGATAAATCCGTGGTGCCACTGATGATAGGTGTCGTATCGCTGGCGATGGGCCCCGTTCCGATGGTGATTAAAGGTGCAACCACATCTTTGTTGACCGTGGCGCTGTCGGTGGCGGTCTGGCTATTGGCGGTCACGGAAGTGGATACCGTCAAGGTGCCGTCGACCTGTGATGACAGGTCAAGCGTAGTAGTCCAGTTGCCCGATCCATCGACTATCGCTGTACCGGTCACATTGCTTGTTCCGCCATCAGTATCTGCCACCGTGATATTAACCGTGCTACCGACTGCGTTGGTGCTGGTGCCTGAAATGGCTACGGCGGTTTTTTCGGTGTTGGAGATATTGGCGTCACCGATGGTGGTGATGGCGATGGTGGGGGTTCCTCCGCCACCTGTAGATCCGAGCTGTAGTGTCGGTAGCGCAACGTCCTTATAAACAAATCCGGTAATTGCTTCTGTTGCAGTTACTACCAGTACACCATTAGGGGTTACGCTCGATAAGTTTACTGCGGTGGCTGTCCAAGTGCCATTTGCCAGAACCGTACCAGTCGTAGATGTTATGGCAGTTCCGTCAGCTTTTGCAATCGCTACAGTAATCGTTGTTCCAGCAGCCAGTGTTGATGTTCCGGTAATGACGACTGAAGAAGCTTCGCTGGCATCGATAATGTCGTTGCCAGCATCTCCTGCTATCGTAGATATGACGACTGCACCGGCAATTGGTACAAAGCTGGCAGTTGTGGTAATTGTGCCGCTGGTGACGGATGCTGCTGGTTTGTTTCCTGCAATGTCAGTTGCTGAAATGGCGGCGGTAACTGTTACAGTAAATGAATTCCCCGGATTGGAAGTATGACTATAAGACCAGTCTCCGTTGGCATCTACGGTCGTACTGCCGCTCTCTCCAGTGGAGTAAACCAAATTAATAACTGATCCATCGACCAGATCAGATGTACCAGTGATTGCCCCCCCAGCTGAATTCGAATTCCTATCAACTCTCGTTTGTGCCGTGAGTCGTATCACTGGCAATTTACTATCATGCGTATATGCAGTATTGGTTGCAGATGCGCCAGTCACTGCTGCGCTGAAACTCAGCGTACCATCGCTCAAAGTACTTAGATCCAGTCCGGTGACTGTCCAGCCACCTCCAGCCTGTACCGTTGCCGTTCCGGTTACAGAAACAGCCTTCATGTCTGTGACTGTGATCGTTATCGTTTGCCCTACAGCATTACTGCTGCTGCCAGTCACTGTAATCGAATTGTCTTCGCGGTTATTGATAAAGAAATCAACATTGTTGACGGTGCCCGATAGGTCGGCGGTCGATGCGGAGACAATGGAGGAAATCGCCACCGAAGGAATCGACACCGCCAGCGCCTGGCTCGCCGTCGCCTGCGCACCGTCGCCATCGGTCGCGGTGACTAAGACGCCCATGGTTCCGGTAATACCATCCAGCGGATAGGTGCCGGTCAGGGGCGTGGCCGTGCCGGTATCAAGCGTCCATGCGCCAGTTCCATCAGTGGCTACCGAATATGTCACTGCATCGGTGAACACGCCGTCATTATTAGGGTCGATACGTACCGTGATAAAGCCACTGAGCACGGTCGATGTGCCGGTAATACTCGGTGTGGTATCGGCTTGCGAACTTGATGAGGTGATCGCCACCGCAGGGCCGCTGATTACGGTCAGCTCATTGCTGCTGGTGTCGGTGGTGCTGCCTCCTGTATTGCGGGTGACCGTTGCCAGTACCTCGTAGGTGTTAGTGCTGAGTACCGACGGGGTCAGTGTCCAGTTGTTGCCGCTGATGACGAGGTTGACTCCGCTGGTGTAATCGACGCCGTTGACACGCACGGTCAGGCTATCGGTACCGCCGTTGGTGCCGCCCCACGTGCCGGTGATTGCCGGTGTCGTGTCATTCGTGGCGAGGGCATTAACCACCGGTTTGTCGATGGCTGTAGCAGTCGCTGAGATATTGCCGGCTGCATCGTTGCCAGTGGCGGTGACTTTGGCATAGGCGGTCAAACCACCAGAGGACAGAGTGCCACTACTTGGGCTGACGGTGGCGGTATTCACGCTCCAGGCGCCACCGGTGCCGACCAGTGCGCTATAGGTGAGCAAGTCCGTCAGGGTGCCGTCGCCGTTCGGGTCAACCGATACCGTGATGGTGGTACCGGCCGGAACGTCCGTGCTAGTGCCGCTAATGATGGGCTTACCAGCCGTGGCCAGCGCATCAATGCCGACCGTCGGTGGCAGCGTGTCGTGTGTGGACGTGGCGGCGTCGCCGCTGGAGCCGGTCACGACGGTGCTGCCGCCGCTGGTGGTCACTAATTGTGCCGTGACGGTGAGCGTGCCCTCCGCCAGACCGCTCAGGTTACCGCTGGAAACGCTCCATGCACCGCTGCCGTTGGCCGTTGTCCAGACAGTGACTGAACCACTGCCGGAATCAGTGATGGTCAGTTTGACGAAACCATTGGCGTTTGCCGTGCCACTGAGCAGAACGGCATTGTCTTCGGTACTGTTGATCAGGTCATTGGCGTCAATCGGTCCGGTGATCCGGACGGCATCGGAAGCGCTGACCGGGTTGCTGGCCGACATCTGTGTGCTGAACGTTCCCAGTGAGGAAAACGTCGCGTTCTTGTCATAGCTAGCGCCTACGCCATTTAAGTCACCGTTGATCGGACCGTTCTGGGTCTGGGTGAAGCTGACATACTGCACCACGGTATCTTTGTTGTAGCCGGCAATACCGGTCGCGCCGCGTGGGCCATACACGCCATTGCGATTTACCGGTGAGGCTTTCGCCAGCACTATACCGATATCGGCGACAGGCACCCGCCAGCTAATAAAGACGTCGGTCTTGCCATCCCCAGCGAGATCGCTGTTGGTGCCGCCGCCCGGGTTCATCGCGGAAGCGGACCAGTTGGAATCAGTTCCGGCCGAGACTGCGTTGACTGCGTAATTGCTGGCAGTAAAAGCATATACGCCATTATTGGGCAGCCAGCCAGTTGGCAGCGGCGAAGTGGAAGTGGTGCTTGGAGATAAATTCAAGCCTGTGCCCGGATCAAGCAAGTTGATGGATCGTCCGTTATTGCGACCATCGACAGACATAAAAATGTCGATCTTGCCGTCAAGGTTGGCGTCCATACCGACGACTGCAACGCCGCCAAAATTAGTCGAGCTGGTCGGGTTGTTGATGCGCAAACGGAAGACGATAGTATCGTCAGCGGTCGATGTCGTGCCATTATCGTCGTATGCCGTGTAAAAAGAGCCATGGGTGGCATCGCCAACAATATCAGTATCGGCGGCACCGGCTTGACTATCACCATCGGGATCTCGACCCGTACCATACATGATGGCGGTCCATCCACTGCTACCGGAAAGGCTGATCGTTGCGAGTTTTCCTTCAAATTGCTGCAGCGACGCTGCCGGTGCAAAAAACTCCGTGCTAATAGCGCCAGTTTGTTTTTCGAGCTCCCAATCTCCAGACCAATGCACTTTTGAGCCAGTGGTATTCGTGCTAGCAGTCACATCTGCTGAAGTGGCCTGCGCGATAGCTGTCAACAAGGCGTCACCACTACTGCCTTGCGCAATATCACAACCGTAAAGCAAAATATCACCGTCTGTGGTCAAGGCACGGCCAATACTCGCTAGGTCATTTTGACGTGTCGCCAAATTAGCTGCGTTGTAGGTGTTTTGACCGATGATTAATTCACCGGTATTACCATGACTAACAATGTGAACACTATTAAACTGCTGCCCCAGCTTTTGGCTTGCAGCCAAGTGTTGTGCAATCTGGCTTAGCGCATCTTGTGTTGGATCGAGTAATACAATTTGAACCTCGGCGCGGGTTGCGTCGACCAACTTCTGCCAGTCGGGGATGCTGGTATCAATAAAAACGATTTCTTGACGAGTAGCCGTGGTTTTGATTGCCTCCGAGGATGGATCTAATCGGACGCTGATTTTTTCCGAGGGGATCTGTCCAATTGCCGGGCTAGTATCACGTGCGAATCCCTCTGCATGGTCAGTCACTTCGGCAGCACTTGTCACCGCTGCGCCATCGAACATGTAGCGCGGCTCTAATGCAATTGCCTGCGCTTTTGTTTTTTTGATGCCGCTTTTTTTGCTATTAGTAACTGTCGATTGTTGGGCTGGAATAGAGGTTTTCATATTGCACGTCGCATTCTTCGTAAGAATTATTTGGATACTGATGCATCAGGTGGCAGCAGCTTAACGTGGCCGCTCATCCCTGCAATCAGTTCAGGAAACTTCCCATCGATTGCTGCTACTAACTTCACAGATTGGCTGATCGGATCAACCCGCGCGCCAATTCTTAAGACTTTTGCTGGATACGTTTTCGTGGTTTCATCAATAATGACAGTAAAACCGTAACCCACTTTTAGCCAGGCTAACCATTTGGAAGGCACAATAAATTCGAGCTCTAATACGCTATCGTCAATGATTTCCAAAAGGGTTTGTCCCGCTTGAACAAATTGCTGTTCACGGACTTTTTGTTCCGCCACACGACCTGAAAATGGGGCGATGATTCTGCACTTACTTAAGATTGCAGCGGTCGCAGCGACCTCTGCACGATTTTTATTTAACTCCGCTTCGGATAGTTCTAATTCGACTTTGCCGATCGCGTTTAATTCGACTAAGCGGGTATTCGCTTCCCAAGTTTTTGTTGCCCCGTTTAAACTGGCTTTGGCTCGGTCAAGTTGAGTTTGCGGTAGGGTGCAGTCAAAGCTGACTAACACTTGCCCTTGCCGAAAAGCGGCACCTTCCTGTACTGATAACCGTTGAACTTTGGCCGCAATCTCAGCCGCCAAGGTGGTATAGCGTCTTGGCAATAACTGCGCGCGTAACTCACGTTGTTCAAGCCCGGCTTTTGCTACCGCCTTATTGCTAGGGACAGGACTGGGCGCAGTGGCAGGCGTTGCTAACGCGCCTTGTGGACTCGCCCATGTCGAGCCGCTAAAGCAAAACAAGATTAGCGAAGCGCTGCTCAAAATGCCTGCTGGTAACGATGAGCAGAATCTCATTTCATCGCCTTCATTTCAGTAGGTGCAATTTGGAGTGACGTGGAGAGATTGATCGACAATCCTGTAGTGTTCAAATTGGCTTGGTTCCATTCTGATAAAGAGAGCTGAATCTGCTTAGTTAACTCTTGTAGACTAATGTCTTGGACGCTGCCTAGTTTGGGCTCCATCCCCAAAGTGGCCTGCAGTTTGCTAGCTGAGGCATGGACTTGAGCCAATGCTTGGTAGCGACGCAATAAGCTTAAAATCGCGCTGGTGCTATTGGTTACGCGATCGAGTTTGCTTTGCGTTTGTGCTTGCTCTCGACTCGCTATTTGTTGACTGATTTTTTCATCGATGTTGGCAATCGCATCAGCACGGTGGAACTGTTGCAAGGAGCTGGCATATTGCAAACGAGCTAGATGAACCTGAGACAAAACCGCCATTTGCGTCGCTACTCGGCGTTGGTCGGCTAGAGCCACACCAGCCTGTGCCAATTTTTGTTGCGCTGGAAAGCTCAAAATATTTAACAGATTGAACGATAGTTGCGTACCGGCCTCGTTCCATTGGTTGTGTACTAAATAACGATCATTGTCGTTTTTGAGGCTGTAGTTGAAAGACAGATTGGGAAACATGCGCAACAAGGTTTTTTTTGTTTCTTCATTGGCGATGCGAGTATTAAATAATTGCTCGCGGAGGTCGGCATTCTGCGTGACCGCCATCTCTTCTAATTGCTCGATTGGTAGATCGAGCATACGTCGGCTGACACTGTCGCTTGGCTCTAAAACTTTGAAGTCCGAGCCTAAAGGCGCATTCATTAAATGCGCGAGCTCGGTTCTGGCTGAGGATAATTCATGATCAATGGCTTCGAGCAAACGAATGTTTTCTAGCAATTGTCTTTGATAGCGCAAACTTTCAAGTGGGGAGCGTAGGCGTTCCTCTTCGACTTTTCGTGCATCTGCCAAACTCTCTTCTGCCATCGCAATTGTTTTACTCACTTCGGCACGCAGTTTTTGTGAACTCGCCGTACGCCAAAAGGCTGTGCGAACATCTTGAATCAATAAATGCATTGCTTTGCGACGACGTTCACTAGCAATCAAGACACGATCCGCGTTTTGCTTTGCGGTGTAATACGACAAGCCGAAATCCAATAAGCTCCAGGTCAGTCCCAATTCGGCATTGGTATGTGTTTTATCACTGGAAATAAAAGGATTGGCGAGCGAAGGTGCGCCAGTGACAGAATCGACTGCACGTGCTGTCGCATATTCACTGCGGTCACGATAGCCTAATGATGCGACTAATCTTGGCAACATATCGTATTGACTCAAGTCGAATTGATTGAGTGCAATTGCTTCTTCCATTAAACGCGTGCGACGATCAAGGTTATATTTTAGAGCGCGGGCAATCGCTTCATCTACCGTGATCGGAGCATTGATTGGCGCCATCATGGCTTGTGCACTTATCCGATCCGCGCGGGCAATTCGCTGCTGTTCCGCCGGCGTGATGACTTCAGGCGCAATACTGCAAGCATGTAAAAACAGCAGCGTGGCAGATAAGGTGCCGAGGCGCGTTAGGCGATTGCGTGTTGACTTCTTCATGATGGGAAATCTTTCAAAAGGAGGTGTGCTTGATGGTGCTAAGTTGATACATTGGAATATTTCCAGGATGCAATCATAGTATCTTTAAATGCCTATTTTGGGTCAAACGGCAATTGTGAATTTGTGTGAAAAGCGACACAAATAGGCCTTCGATTTAAACTCAACTACGTCTAGATTTGCAATTAAGATATGCACAAGTGTGCATCTGACAAGCTATGCGGTAAGGAGGGAAGAACTTGTGATTCTTGCAGTACGTGGCTCATCTGCGCAACCGTCGCTGCGTGCGAGTAAAGATGTGTCGAATGAGGGCGTCGTTGTGACGGCCTTTTGCAGTAGGGGAAGGGCTGCGGTCGACTCGAGATTTACGGTGTAACTAGGCTGGCGTCAGCAACATTTCACGATGCGTTTGTACCGCGATCAACACGATTTCACTGATACCACGATGTTCATTGGCGTCTATCATTGCGATTAAACTCTTGCGCATGCGTGGATCCCAAAATTTTTTCAAGTGAGTGGCGATGCCTTCTAGACCTTCATTGCGGTCTGGCATGCTTTCAAAAAAAGTGCCGATCTGATTGACCATCTTGACTAAATTGTCGTTGTTGTTCATTGCTCGTCCATGTTGATTCGATGGGTGTGGCTATAAATGGAGACATCGTTGCCGCGCGTAAAACCGAGCAGAGCGACACCTGATTGTTCTGCGATTTGTATGGCTAAGTTGGTGACACCTGAGACTGCTGCTAACAAGGGCACGCCAGCAATCGCGGTTTTTTGTACCATCTCATAACTGGCTCTGCTGGTAATTGCTAAGAAACCTTCCGCTGGATTTTTGTCATTGCGTAGTAGGGCACCGATCACTTTGTCGAGGGCATTGTGGCGACCAACATCTTCTCGCAAAACGTCGATATTGCCTGCAGCGTTGCACCACGCAGCAGCGTGGGTTGCACCGGTAATTTCGAGCAAGCTTTGTTTGGTTTTCATATCCTTGACTGCACTGGTAATCGCACTGATGTGGAAGCTTTGCAGCGATTGCAGGGCTGCTGGCATCTGAATCGCTTGCGCAAGACTTTCGACCCCACACAAGCCGCAACCAGTACGTCCAGCCAGATTGCGTTTTCTTTCTTTAAGACGGGCGAATTGTTCTGTAGCGATGTTTAATTCGAGAGTGTGCCCTTGTTCAGTAAGGATATGTTCACAATCGTAAATTTGCTTAGCATGATCAATGATGCCCTCAGTAAAAGAAAAACCATAGGCAAAATCTTCCAAATCGATAGGCGAGACCATCATCACCGCAAAAGCAATGCCATTAAAAACCAGCGCAACAGGCACTTCCACCGCGACCATATC
>JAYVHZ010000596.1:0-2730 GCA_043770645.1 Undibacterium sp.
AATTCAAGCACCTGAGCAGCGCGGGTTGCACCCGCCCTACGATACTGGATCGACAAACTTATGAAGATACAGACAGCATTTAAAATTACGCTAGGCGTATTTCTTGCGCCTATTTTTTTATGTGTAATCTATAAATTCCTCATAGATCAATCAATTGGTCCCGTGGTGTTTTTTTACAGTCTAGTCGGCGCAATTACAGTAGGGGGCGTTTTGAGTATTTCACTTTCGAATAAGTACAAGCAAAACCTCGCTTTGATCGGCATCATTCTTGCACCCATAACGTGGATCATACTTATCAACTACTTTATGGTGATCACATACGTATTTGGAATTAAAGACTATGCAGAAATTTGACTTTCCAAATTACACCAAGCGACAAAGAGAAATTTAAGGCAATGAGTATCAGAAGTAAGCAACACTCAAGCCCCATTCAATACGAATTGAGGCAAATCACTAACCAACAAAATTGGTTTTAACGGCGCAAACGGCTATCATATGCGCCACTAGAGAATTTCGAGAAATAGCATTACGGAATGCCTTTTCAAAAATCCTCGTCGAAATATTGGAGAAATAAAACATGACAACTTTCAGCGTTAAAGACGTCCTCAACGGCAAAGCCCCGAGCGACACCAGTGTCACCGTTCAAGGATGGGTTCGCACCCGCCGCGATTCCAAGGCTGGCGTATCCTTCCTGGCATTAACCGACGGCTCTTGCTTCGGCACATTGCAAATCGTCGTACCCAATACCTTGGGCAATTACGAAAGCGAAGTTTTACATTTAACAGCAGGCGCATCTTTCTCAGCAACCGGTATGGTCGTGCCATCGCAAGGCGGCGGCCAAAGTTTTGAAATGCAGGCAGAAAGCGTGCAAGTTTTCGGTCTAGTCGAAGACCCAGACACCTACCCTATTCAACCAAAACCACACAGCATGGAATTCTTACGTGAAAACGCGCACTTGCGCGCACGTACTAACATCATGGGCGCTGTGGCGCGTACACGTCACTCTATCGCGCAAGCCATCCATCGCTTCTTCCATGAACAAGATTTTTACTGGATTAACACACCGATCTTGACTGCATCTGACTGCGAAGGCGCAGGCGAAATGTTCCGCGTATCTACGCTGGATATGATGAACTTCCCCAAGACACCAGAAGGCAAGCCAGATTTTTCAAAAGACTTCTTCGGCAAAGAAACCTTCCTCACGGTATCTGGTCAGTTAAACGTCGAAACCTATTGCATGGCCTTGTCCAAGGTCTACACCTTCGGCCCAACCTTCCGCGCAGAAAACTCCAACACCAGCCGTCACTTGGCTGAATTTTGGATGATCGAGCCTGAAGTCGCTTTTGCAGATCTTAAACAAAATGCCGACCTCGCTGAAGCGATGTTGAAATATGTCTTCACCGCCGTCTTGAACGAACGCGGCGACGACATGGCCTTCTTTGAAGAGCGCGTAGAAAAAGGCGTGATCGCCAAATTAGAAAACATGATCGCCAAACCATTCGTACGTATGGACTACACCGAAGCGGTCAACATCTTGCAAAACTGCGGTCAGAAATTTGAATACCCAGTCGCATGGGGCACCGATCTGCAATCCGAACACGAACGCTACCTCGCCGAAAAACACGTAGGCGGCCCAGTCGTTCTGCAAAACTATCCAAAAGACATCAAGTCTTTCTACATGCGTATGAACGACGACGGCAAAACCGTGGCAGCGATGGATATCTTGGCACCAGGTATCGGTGAAATCATCGGAGGCTCACAACGCGAAGAACGTCTCGACGTATTAGACGCGCGCATGGAAGAAGTCGGCTTGGCGAAAGAACCGTACTATTGGTACCGCGACCTGCGCCGCTACGGCACAGTTCCTCACGCAGGTTTTGGTTTAGGTTTTGAGCGTGCTGTCTCTTACATCACTGGCGTGGGTAATGTGCGGGATGTGATTCCGTTTCCGCGTACGCCGGGGAATGTTCGGTTCTAATTTGTTTGGTTTGAGTTTGAATTAAGAGGGGCGACTTGATTGGGTCGCCTTTTTTTTGTTGGCGTTTCGATGATTAAACTAGCTGTTTTGAAATTTTGTGATGTGCACTTTTTGTCGATTTGGTTATACCTCAGGTTTGTACAATATAAGGATTGTTAATCAAGCGCCATGCGGGTTTCAAGAGACTTGAAACAAATTGTCTTTTTTAACGAGCCAAGTTAATATGCATTTTTGTCAAATTAAATTAAAGTTAAGTTTCAATGACTCAAATACTGCGCAAACTTTCGTGGCTATATTTATGCTTGGCGATACTTGCAATCGTTGCGGATGTCGTTATTTGGAAAACTACCGAGTATCGAGATCAGACAGCGAGTTGTAATTTCTATGATGCCATGCTTGTGGCTATTGAATGTCGTGATTTTGTTGGGTCAAATGTTATGGAATTGTTCTTAAACTGGCCGCTGTTATTCTATTATGGTGCAATATTTGCGCTGTTTTCGATTGAAGCTCTAATTTTCTCAATACTTATATGGTCGCCGATCGTTTTCCTGCTTTGGACTTATTTTCGGGGAAAAAAGCAACTTAACATGACAGTCGATCGGAATCGCAAATGAGGCTTTCTTTCTATTTACTTTCGGTGAGCGCGATCCGTTCACTTCTGCGTTGAGGCTGTATTTTAAGTAGAAACAAACCCAAAATCATGTAAACGAACAAGGCGTCGTATACGTTCACGCTTCATGTCCCCAATTTGG
>JAYVHZ010000597.1:0-6939 GCA_043770645.1 Undibacterium sp.
GGCGGCGCGGGTTGCACCCGCCCTACATTGCTACCTATGTGTTGTTATACCCATTCTTTTCATACCACGTTTCTGAGTGAACCTCACCAGCGAGCTCAAGTGCATCCTTAACGATAGCCAATGGAATTTGCACCAACTGACCGTTTTGCTCTATTTCAAACCAAAGACTTTCATCGTTATCATCTGCGGTGATAGTTACAAGATCATGTGATAGATCGCCGTCTTTCGTATTAATAACAAGCTTCTTACCGTCATCAACAGTACCAAACCATATCAATTCTGCTTTAGGTCTAGTGACCTTCATTTTGCCCATAACAATCAACAATTCATCAAATGAAAAAGTTTAAATTAGCTTCTTACTTTCTTTCACCGCTGTAGGCGCACCCGCTGCTTTCCATGCGCCGAAGCCGCCATCGATGTGCGCGACATTTTCTAAACCCATGTCTTGCACCGTCTTAGTTGTCAAAGCACTACGCCAGCCTGCTGCGCAGAATAGAATGAATTCCTTGTTCTCACCGAATACTGGTTTGAAATAAGGCGAATCAGGGTCGACCCAAAATTCGATCATGCCGCGTGGTGCGTGAAACGCGCCGGGGACGATGCCTTCTCTTTCGAGCTCACGAATATCACGGACGTCGATGAATTGCACTTGCGGATCGCCCAATTTGGCTTGCGCTTCCGCCACGCTATAGGTCTTGATCTGCGCGTTTGCTTCGTCGACTAATTGTTTGTAGCCTTTTTTCATGTCTCGTCCAATTCTGCTTAACAACTTCGTAGGGCGGGTGAAACCCGCGCCGCACATAGGTCGGTTTGCGTTGCATTACGTTCTGGCGGCGCGGGTTTCACCCGCCCTACAAAAAATCAAAACCCGCCCGTCGCTAACCATTTTTCTAATTGTGGCAAGCGATCATTGCCCCAGAACGGTTCGCCATCGACAATCACCCATGGTGCGCCGAACACGCCTTTGCTCACGGCTTCTTCGCAAGCCGCATTCAACTGCGCTTTATAGCGTTCGTCTCTACAGGCGGCCGCAGCGGCTGCGCCGTCTAGACCCATTTGGCTCACGTAATCTGCTAACCAAGCAATATCATTCAAGCCCGCAGGGCCGGAGAAGTAAGCTTTCGTTACACCACGCGTGAATTCGCCTACACGTTCAGGTGCGACTTCTTTCATCCACAAACACACCCTCGCGGTGTTCTGTGTATTGATAGGAAATGGTTCCGGCAAGACAAATGGCAAACCCGCATAGCGTGCTGAACGCAGCATGTCTTGCTTGTGATAGCTCGCCATCATCGGTGGACGCATTGTTAATGGACTGGAGTTGGTGGTCTTGAACACCACACCCAATAACATCGGCTTCCAATCGATCTCGCGACCATACTTGGCAGCGAGCTCTTCGATCACTTGCGTGGTCAAATAGGCGTAAGGTGAAACGTAGTCAAACCAGTATTCGATGCGATTGTTCATTACTACTCCTCAAATTGTCTATACAAGAAATGCTCTTTTTTTGTCGCAGAGGCGCAGAGTACGCAGAGAAAATATTTTCTATCTAAGAGCTCGAAATCAGAATCGCAATCTATCAAATTAAATGGCAAACCGACAAAAAACTCTGCGTACTCCGCGCCTCTGCGGCAAAGGATTTTCCAAGTCTCAATCCAACAACCCACGACCAATCAAAATCTTCTGAATATCCGAACTACCTTCATAAATCTGACACACACGCACATCGCGGTAGATACGCTCAACTGGGAAGTCGCTGACATACCCATAACCACCATGAATTTGAATCGCATCGGAACAGACTTTTTCTGCCATCTCCGACGCAAACAATTTCGCCATCGCTGCTTCTTTCAAACATGGTTTCCCAGCATCCTTCATGCTTGCTGCATGCCAGATCAATTGGCGTGCTGCTTCAATTTGCGTCGCCATATCCGCCAAACGAAATTGCACTGCTTGATGTTCAAAAATCGCCTTACCAAACGTGCGACGATCTTTCGCATAAGCCAAGGCTGCTTCAAACGCAGCACGTGCCATACCGACCGATTGCGAAGCGATACCGATGCGCCCGCCTTCTAAACCAGACAAAGCGATCTTATAACCTTGACCTTCTTCGCCGATTAAATTGGCGGCGGGGATACGGCAATTCTCAAACAGAATTTGCGCGGTATCGGAAGAATGCTGACCCATTTTATGTTCGAGGCTGGCAACGATATAGCCTGGCGTTTTGGTATCAACCCAAAACGCGCTGATCCCTTTTTTGCCTGCTGCTTTATCGGTCACCGCCATCACGATCGCTACATCCGCATGCTTACCGCTGGTGATAAATTGCTTCACACCGTTCAAGACGTATTCATCGCCTTCTTTCTTTGCGGTAGTACGCAAATCGGAAGCATCACTACCCGCATGAGGTTCTGTTAAGCAGAACGCGCCTAGCATCTCGCCTTGTGCTAATGGACGCAGCCATTGCTCTTTTTGCGCGGCATTCGCGTACATCATGCCTATGCTGCAAACAGGGCAGTTATTCACTGATACGACCGTAGAGGTTCCACCATCACCGGCAGCGATCTCTTCTAGCACTAATGCCAGAGACAAATAATCCATGCCTGCGCCACCCAGTTCTTCTGGCACCGCCACACCATAGGCGCCCATCGCTGCGAGCTCTTTCAATTCCTGGGCTGGAAAATGATGTTCTTTGTCCCAACGCGCAGCGTTTGGTGTGATGCGCTCTTGCACAAAGCTACGCACTGCGTCGCGGATCATTTCGTGTTCTGATGTTAGTTGCATGTGTTACTCGTTTCTAAAATTTTAAAATCTAACCGCAGAGGCGCAGAGCTCGCAGAGAAATTCACGATGAAGTTTTATTCTCTGCGCCTTCTGCGACCTCTGCGTCAAAAAACTACCAAGTCAATTGCTCACCGTCATAACTCAAAAACTGTCCATTCTGCGCACGGCTACTAATTGCAATCACTTCGCGCATACCAGTCACGCTGACGTCGACACTAATCTCCGCGCCTGCGCCACCCATGTCCGTTTGTACCCAACCTGGATGGAAGGCAATGCATGTCGCTTTTTGCGTACTAAGTGAGGCATCTTTCAATACGGAATTCAAGGCCGCTTTGCTGGCACGATACAGCCATGCCACATTGTTTTCACGCAATCCTATGGAACCCATGCGGGAGGACAGCACGGCTAATTTACCGCTAGCGTTTTCGACCATAGGCAATACCAAAGGCATTAAACGCATCGCTGCCAATACGTTGGTATGCATGACTTGATCAAACTCTTCTTGCTGTGGCGATTGCAAACCATTTGTTCTACTGCCAAACACACCCGCATTCAAAATAGCGACATCAATTTTTTCATCGTCGAGACGCCAAGCCAAACCTGCGCAATCATTCAAATTATTAACGTCTAAAGGCAGTGCTTCACAGCCATGTGCGGTCAATTGCGCGAGATCTTCGGACTTGCGTGCAGTGGCGATTACACGCCAACCTGCTGCTTTGTATTGACGCGCAAATTCGTGACCTATGCCGCGTGAGGCTCCGATGATTAAGGCTGTGGGCATTGCTTTTACTCCGTTTATTCAATTACTCATTTAATCCTCCCTTCTCCCGCAAGCGGGAGAAGGGTCGGGGATGAGGGTGGTTCAGTTTCATGCACATTTCTTAAAACCGATATTTTGTATGCTTGTGATTTGACTGAATAATCAGCTCTGCTGCGTCTGAACCGCCCTCACCCTAGCCCTCTCCCGCTTGCGGGAGAGGGGACTTTCTCAATTACACCAACTCAATCGCCATCGCCGTCGCTTCACCACCACCGATACACAATGACGCTACACCGCGCTTACCGCCACGGGCTTTCAAAGCACCGATCAGAGTCACGATGATACGTGCGCCAGATGCGCCGATTGGATGACCCAATGCACATGCGCCACCGTGGACGTTCATCTTGTCGTGCGGGATACCGAGGTCATGCATGGCTGCCATTGGCACCGCTGCGAATGCTTCGTTGACTTCAAACAAATCGACATCCGCTGTTGTCCAGCCGATTTTTTTGTAGAGTTTTTCGATAGAGCCAACTGGCGCTGTGGTGAACCAGCCTGGTTCTTGTGCGTGAGTTGCATGACCCAAGATTTTGGCGATAGGAGTTAAACCCAATTCTTTGGCTTTGGATTCGCGCATCAAGACCAAAGCGGCTGCACCGTCGTTAATGGACGAGGAAGATGCTGCGGTGATCGTGCCGTCTTTTTTGAAGGCTGGCTTCAAATTTGGAATCTTGTCGAGCTTGGCTTTCAATGGGCCTTCGTCTTTATCGATCACGACATCACCACCGCGACCAGATACGGTCACAGGAGCGATTTCCCAAGAGAATGCGCCGCTGCTGGCAGCGTTTTGTGCGCGTGTTACGGAGGCGATCGCAAATGCGTCTTGTGCTTCACGGGTGAAGCCATATTTTGCGGAGCAATCTTCTGCAAATGTACCCATGCTGCGACCTTTGTCGTAAGCATCTTCCAAACCATCGAGCATCATGTGATCCATGATCGTGCCGTGACCGATACGATAGCCACCACGGGCTTTCGGAATGATGTATGGTGCATTGGTCATCGATTCCATACCGCCAGTGACCAGCACTTCGTTACTGCCAGCCAGCAGGGAATCGTAAGCCATCATCGTCGCTTTCATCGCGGAGCCGCACATCTTAGATAAGGTGACCGCGCCAGTAGAAAACGGCAAACCCGCCGCCAACAAAGCTTGACGCGCTGGTGCCTGACCTTGGCCTGCCATCAAGCAGTTACCGAACAAAACTTCTTCGACCAACTCTGGCTTAACGCCTGCACGTTCGACTGCTGCTTTGATCGCCACTGCACCGAGTTGGCTCGCAGTCAAAGACGCGAAATCACTTTGAAACGCGCCCATAGGAGTACGAGCTGCGCCGACGATTACGATTGGGTCATTCATGGTTTTCTCCAAAATTATTGATAACTACTTTTTAAAATATTTTTTAACCGCAGAGGCGCAGAGAACGCAGAGTAAATCATATATTTTCCACATGCTTACACCCGCACTACAAAAACTCTGCGTACTCTGCGCCTCCGCGGTTCACGCTTTTCTAATTCACAAACCTGATACTCTGCGGATAAGGAAACACATCATCCACTTTACCCTTCACAATTCGTTCTTTCCGATCTTGCCAATACTTAGCGGTCAGCAAGTCAGCGTGGTGTTTCATAAAATACTGTTTGACCTTGGCGTTACCCAATAAGAAGGTACCGAACTGTTCAGGAAATACATCGTATCTCCCGATTGGATACCAAGGCTCTGCCGACATTTCATCTTCTTCATTGCGTGGCAAAGGGATCGTTCTGAAATTACAGTCCACGATGGTTTCGATCTCATCGTAATCGTAGAAAACGACACGTTTATGACGTGTTACGCCGAAGTTTTTGTACAGCATATCGCCGGGGAAAATATTCGCTCCGACTAATTCTTTGATCGCATTGCCGTACTCAACTATCGCATGCTCCATCGCAGCGTCATCGCCCTTTTGCTCGGACTCTGTGAGCCAGATATTCAATGGCGTCATGCGACGCTCAATGTACAGATGTTTGATGATGACCTCATCTTCATTCACTTCCAAGATCGTGGGTGCATAGCGACGAATTTCCGCTAACAAGTCTTCGGAAAAACGCGCACGTGGAAACGCCACATCGGAATACTCTAAAGTATCCGCCAAGCGACCAACGCGATCATGATTTTTAACCAGTTGATACTTCTCTTTGATCAGAGCTTTAGTGGTTTCCTTCGGCGGTGGGAAGCTATCTTTGATTAACTTGAATACGTATGGGAAGGATGGCAACGCAAATACCAACATCACTAGACCTCGAATGCCAGGCGCAGCTTCGATGATGTCGGATGAATATTTGAGGTGATGCAAAAAGTCGCGATAGAACAAATTCTTGCCATGCTTTTGCAAACCCAACATGGTGTAAATCTCACTGCGCGGCTTACGCGGCAAAATGCTGCGGATAAACTGCACATAGGCCGAAGGCACATCCATATCGACCATGAAATAGGCACGTGTGAATGAGAACAAGACGGTGATATGCATGTTATCGAACAGTACCGTGTCCAACATCAATTCACGATTCTTATTGTGAATGATGGGAATGACAAACGGCATTTCTTGATTGCCATTGATACTTTTGCCGATAATGTAAGCGGCTTTATTCCGGAAGAACAAACTGGCCAACACTTGGAACTGATGATTCGGTTCAAAACGCATATCACCAAATTGCTCCAATAGACGCGCTTCCACTTTGGCCAGATCTTCATCGAGATGGGCGAACGGTGTTTGTAGCTGAAAGTTGGTGACGATGCGTTTCAAGCTGAAGCTCAAGCCATCGGCCGCTGGATAGTAGACGCGGTAGGTCGCGGGAGTATCGTCACGTTCGATATAGTCGGTCGCCGTCGCTGGACGTACAAAGATGAAATCGTTATGGAAGTAAGTGCGGTGCAAGAGTTTGGTGCAGACGGTGTTGAAGAAAGTCTCTGCCAACTCGGGACGTAAATGATCGATCAGCAAGCCCATGTAGTGCAGCTTCACTTCACGCCACACTTCATCGGTCAGATCATCGCTGTCGTACTCATCTTCGAGAATCTGTACACATTCCTTAGCACGCTTATCGTAGTATGCGATACGCTCACGCGCATCTTCTTGTGCTGCCTTCCAATCGCCGCGTTCAAAACGCTGCTTCGCCATCTGCGTCGTCGCACGAAACAAGCGGTAATGCTTATCAAAACCGTCGAGTATGGTCCTTGCAATGTCGAATGCAATTTGCGAAGACAACAATTTAGGAAAGGCGATTTGGGGCATAATTTTTTTCACCGCAGAGATCGCAGAGATGTATTTGTCGCACATCTTAAACTACTCAGCCTTCAA
>JAYVHZ010000598.1:0-2382 GCA_043770645.1 Undibacterium sp.
CATGGTAAAAAGTGCTAAAAACTCTAGAATCACGGCCATCAATAAATCACCGAAACTTGTGTCTTGATCCATAGATTTCGTCGCAATCGAATGGAATCCCACGCCGCCGTTTTTTAAATTTCGATATACCTGAACTTCAAAAATTTCCACCCAAGCAAAGGTGACAACGACCATTGCGAAAATTGCCAAATCTCCTTGATAAATATACTGAAGCAAAGCAATAAGAAGACCGCAAAACAGCACTATCCAATCGTACTTTAGACGGACTCTTACTAGCTTTGCTGCTTTAGGATTTTTCATATCTTTACAAGAATTTAGATGAGCGAAGTCATTGTTTCTTCGATTCCGGTTCTGTTTTCGGTCTTAGTTCTTGCCCCAGTCGACTTCAAACATTTGACCTGATGTATGTGCCCTATGAGCAATGACTGCTTTGAGAACCGATTACTGGGCATAGCACGAGCATTTGCGAAATCTTAATTAAGTCTTTGATTTGATCTGATGCTAGTTTTTTTACTTCTGCCATTGCTTCTCATATTCAGTTAAGCAAAGTTGAATTTCCAGCATCTCCTTATCTGTTGGAGGAGTACTAAGCAACTGACCAATTGCATGAGCTTGAGGCCATGGCGCGGTTAATAATACGTCGGACGCCAATGCTATCAATCCCTTTACACTTTCTATTGGACGTTTGTTAGAAAGTAATCGCATGTCATAGATAAGTTTGTATTCAAACGTATTAATAATATTGACCCATTGTCCAATATTTTGATGATTTTGAGGGCTCTCCAACAAATGTATATTGATGATATTTATTCCTTTAACCTCAGGTCCTTTCAGCTCTTTCTTGATTGCCTTAATTTTCTTTTCAAGCCATACAGAAAGACCGCCATACAATAACGTCAATTGAAGTGTCTTTTTTGAAGAGTCGCATTTTATATAGAAACGACAAACACAAATGGTCAAAATAGCTCCTTCAAATAAAAGATAAAAAAACACCCAGAAAAAATCTATTTCACTTCATCGACAATCTCATCAAGCGCCTGATCACCCAAATGCTCAATATCTCCCCAACTGACAAGTGAGAGCCGACCATCTTGATAGACAAAACGATTGATGCTGGCGTTGTAAATGGTGATGGTGCGTTCGGCATTGAGCGGTAAATTCATTGCTTCGCGATACGCACATTCGAGCACACCGCCGTGGGCGACTAAGGCGATTTTCTGGCCTTCGAATTGTTGGGCGTGGTGCACAATACTATCGATAGTGCGTTGATGAAATTCGCGTATGCTTTCGCCGCGATTGTTACTGTCATCCGGTTTAGGCGGGAAATGAAAATCGGGATCACGTAGCCGCCAATGTGCATATTCCTGCGGATACATTTCAGGCAATTCGCTATATAGCTTGCCTTCAAAATCGCCAAAGCAACGCTCGCGCAACGCTACATCAATGCGTGTTGGTAGGCCTTGTAGTCGGGCGATTTCGCCTGCGGTTTGCATCGCGCGTTGTAGGTCACTAGAAATAATCGCGGCCAGTTTTTCGTGTTGCAAACCGGCGGCTAGTGCTTTCGCTTGACGGCGACCTTCGGCATTGAGTGGGATGTCTAAATGCCCCTGCAATTTGCGCACGGCATTCCAGGCGGTTTCGCCGTGGCGTATTAGGAGAATATCGGTCACAGCTTATTTTTCAATTTTGGATTTGGTTTGCAACCAAAAAGTCACGGGGCCGTCATTGGTCAATGAGACTTGCATATCTGCACCGAATTGGCCTGTTTCGACCATGGCATGTTTGCTGCGTGCTTGCGCGACAAAGTGATCGAATAGCTGTTTGCCCAATTCTGGTGGAGCGGCGGGTGTGAAGGATGGTCGCGTACCTGACTGCGTGTCAGCGGCTAAGGTGAATTGCGGTACCAACAGCAATCCGCCTTGCACATCCGTGACGCTGCGATTCATCTTGCCAGCGTCATCGGCAAACACGCGATAGCTGAGCAATTTTGTTAGTAATTGCTCAGCGTCTTTTTCGGTGTCATTTCGTTCCGCACATACCAAAACCATTAAGCCAGTTTGGATAGCGCCTATGGTCGCTCCATCAACGACCACACTGGCATGTCGAACGCGTTGCAGTAGAGCGATCATGCTGTCAACGTGACCTTGGCGAATTTACGTCTGCCAACTTGCAGTACAAAGGTTCCCGCTTCAACTTGTAATTGCTTATCGCTGATCACAGCCCCATCGATGCGTACGCCACCTTGATCGACCATACGCATGGCTTCGGATGTTGATGCACATAGATTCGCTTGCTTCAATAATTGCGCAATCCCGGTCGGCGCGCCGCTTAAGGTAATTTCAGCGATATCGTCAGGAATCCCGCCTTTAGAACGATTTACGA
>JAYVHZ010000599.1:0-2409 GCA_043770645.1 Undibacterium sp.
GTCCATTGCTTTAGCAATGATGTCACCGATGTTTTGATCGGAGTTTGCAGAGATAGAACCAACTTGAGCGATTTCTTTGTTAGTTGTTGTTGGGCGAGCGATGTTTTTCACTTCCGCTACCAAAGCCACAACTGCTTTGTCGATACCGCGTTTCAAATCCGTTGGATTGAAACCAGCAGCAACATATTTAAAGCCTTCGCGAACGATTGCTTGTGCCAACACTGTCGCCGTAGTTGTACCGTCACCAGCGTTGTCAGAAGTGCGAGAAGCCACTTCTTTCACCAACTGTGCGCCCATGTTTTCGAGGCGATCTTTGAGTTCGATTTCTTTAGCGACAGACACACCGTCTTTAGTCACTGTAGGCGCGCCGTATGAACGCTCCAACACTACGTTACGACCTTTAGGGCCCAAAGTTACTTTAACTGCGTTGGCCAAAACGTTAACACCGTTAACGATTTTTGCACGTGCGTCATCGCCAAATACAACTTGCTTAGCTGCCATAATAGAATTTCTCCGAATTGAATTTAAAAGTGAATTGGTTGCAGTTCAATTACTTCTGAACAATCGCGAAAACGTCTTCTTCGCGCATTACCAAGACTTCATTGCCGTCAACTTTGACAGCTTGACCAGAATATTTACCGAACAAAACGCGGTCGCCAACCTTAACTTCTAAAGCGCGCACTGTGCCGTTTTCCAATACTTTGCCGTTACCGACAGCCAGTACTTCACCTTGATCTGGTTTCTCAGCTGCTGCGTCAGGCAAAACGATACCGGATGCTGTTTTTGTTTCTTGATCCAAACGTTTAACGATAATGCGATCGTGCAGGGGACGAAGATTCATACTAACTCCTAAAAAAATTACGAAAGTAAAATTACCAAAGTAAACAAAATGCAAAAATGTGAGCCTAAGTGTTTTGCGCTTTGCGCTATGCAGCCCAGTATATGGGAGCAGCACAAGCCACTTTCAAGCCCTCAATTCCACAAGGGAATATGTTGCCAAAAGAAAATGCCGATTTGATTGTTAGCACTCTCTCTTGCTGAGTGCTAATTATATGGGCGGGGTGGGGCTTTTTCAAGGAAGAAAGTTGAAAATAGCGGTTTTATTTTAAAAATCAGAGACTTAGCCTAATTTTTTTGAAGAGGCTCGGTACCAAGCCGTATGTTAAATAAAATAATTTTTCGGCATTATCCTAAATTGTTATGCTATCCATTGGACTCTTCACGCCGGCACCGCCAATCTTTAAAACGTGTGTATAAATCATGGTCGTACTGACATCTGCGTGACCCAATAATTCTTGGACTGTTCGAATGTCGTAACCTGATTGAAGAAGATGCGTTGCGAATGAATGTCGTAAAGTATGTGGTGAAGCAGGTTTATGAATCTGCGCAGCCTCCTTGGCTAGCTTAAAGGCCCGCTGAAACGTGCGGTCATAAAGATGATGACGACGAATGATTTTACTGCGCGGATCAACAGAAACGGTCGCTTGCGGAAATACCCAATGCCACGCCCACGTTTGTCCAGCTGACGGGTATTTCCTCTCCAGCGCATAAGGTATTTCAACGCCTGGCAAGTTGTTTGTACGATCTCTTACCCACAGGGTCTTGGAATTGAGTAACTGTGCTTTGACATGTTCGATCAAGCTTAATGGCAACATCAAAGCGCGATCTTTGTTGCCTTTTCCAGCTCTTACAATGATAGTTTTATGAAGAAAGTCGATGTCCTTCACGCGTAGTTGTAGTGCCTCATTAATGCGCATGCCAGTGCCGTATAAAAGTTGAGCTAACAAGAGATGCTCTCCAGACAAACGGGAGAAGATAGCCCGAACTTCGTCGATGGACAGCACGACAGGTAGGCGACGTGTTATCTTCGGTTGACCGATCTCCTTCAGCCATGGCAATTCAAAACAGAGAACCACCTTGTACATAAATAGAATGGCGGAGAGGGCTTGACGATGAGTGGAAGGCGAAACTTGCTTTTCGTTCGCCAAGAAACTCAGGAAAGCTTCGACTTCAGGCGCGCCCATTTCTTTCGGGTGTCGCATCTTGTGAAATCGGATGAAATAGCGGCACCAGTACACATAGACTTCTTCAGTGCGCAGACTGTAATGCTTATAGCGAATTGCTTCCTTGACACGGTCAAGAAGCTTGGTAGAATGCAACTCCATCGTCATGACGCTTTCTGTAGAGATTTTAGTACTGTATAAATGCACAGTATATCTCTCCAGAGCTAATATGCAAAAGACTTTTGAGAATATCTATGAAAAATGTTATGCGACAAGTTGCTTTTTCGCCCGTCACCATGACGCCTATATCTAGTTCCCTGGAAATAGAGAGCTAGTGTGTAATTTTGGGTAGCCAAATATAATACACAATAACTGTATGTTTATACAGCTCGAAAAAAATGCTATT
>JAYVHZ010000600.1:0-2354 GCA_043770645.1 Undibacterium sp.
CTGGTGAGCTGTGGTCGAGCATTCAAGAGGTGTGTGATTTACTGCACATTTGTCAGCCTCAGGATTTGCGAGACGATAGCAGTCGCTTTCAACATCTGCGATTTAAGGCAGGACAAACTGTGCATCTGAATAATGATCCCTTAAGTAATTTATTCTTGGTCAATTGTGGCTTCTTAAAATCGTCAATGACCGATGATCTGGATAAAGAACTGATTTTGAGTTTCCCCATGAAGGGCGATCTAATTGGCGCTGATAGCATTCATCGCCAACATCATCAATCACAAACAATCACCTTGTCTGATTGCGACATTATCTTAATACCGTATTCTTCGCTGCAAGACTTATGTAAAAAATCCGAACAGTTTGGACACGCTATTTTACAAATCATGAGCAGAGAATTGGTTCGTGAGCGCTATATGTTGGGCGTACAACGTAGCTTAAGCGCAGAAGCCAAAGTCGGTCGATTTCTATGCATGATGGGCGAACGCTATGCGCAACTTGGCTATTCTTCCAGGCGTTTCAATTTACGGATGTCGCGCAATGAAATTGCCAATTATCTAGGCGTTGCGATTGAAACGGTGAGTCGCATACTCTCGATATTTCATCGACTCGGTGTGATTACAGTGAATCAACGCGAGATTGTCATAATCGACCCTGAATTTCTGAACGATCTTATAAAATTGCCTTCACCTCGCGATCCTATTCCTGAGCGGGCAAAACTAAAAAGCTCTGTCATGATTAACCGAAAGGCGCAAGTATCGACACATCTGCAACAGCAGCCTGAATTCGCTTTATCTTGATTGATGACCACCAAGCATATTATTTATTTCTCTCGAATTTCCCTGATTGTTCAGCTCCTATAAAAATGATAGCGACCTCGTCGTGCCGGACTTGATCCCACTGCTGTTCGGAATAATATTTGGGATATTAGGGAAATGCTGATGGTGCTTAAGTTGCACGATGACGTTGTTTGAATGGACTTGAAAAAGAACGATAAGTGGTGGCCGTCAAAGTTCCCTCTCCCGCGAGCGGGAGAGGGCTAGGGTGAGGGCGGTTCAGAAGTTGCATCGTAATTTTTAAGTCGAAGTGGCGAAGAAATCGCTTTTTAGATTCTTAGGTATCGTTAATCGAACCTGAAACTCCGTCAAAGCATGCTTTGACTCCCCGCCCCGTCTCCCGCTTGCGGGAGACGGGAGTATCAAAATAAAACTGTCAATAAAATTATTCCGGACAGCAGTGGGACTTGATCCTGCATGACCTTAATAGGTTTCTGTTTTGATCAAAATGTGGGGGTTTGATAGGACTGAATAGCGAGGATTCTTATGGAATTGATGTTTTTCAGCATCACAAGAAAACGCGCAACCTACAAGCTAAAGATGGACAGCTGATACCCGCCCTTTCCAAGAACAGGCTCTCATAATGGCAATATTTACCAAGCCACATCCTCTGAATAAACTTGGCACCTGTTGCTTAGTGATGAGTTGTTGTTCATGCACGGTGTTAACACCAATGTCATCAAGCTCGGGATTAAGCGCTGGCACGCTTGAAGCCAACTTAACCGAGCAAGAAAAAGGCCCAAGCCACGACACGAACAGTTCTGCATTGATCGACAAGACAACACCGCAAAGAGAAAGTACTGAAGTCATCGTCAACAATGCGCAAGGACAACTAAGCGTAAAAGCGAGCAATAGTTTACTCAAAAAACGCTGGCGCGGCGCCTTTCAAGATTTACAGGCATTGGCATTGTTGGAACAAGCTGTGACGGGAAATCCACTCATTGATGGTAATCAAATTACCCTACTCCATGATGGCCCTCAAACCATGACAGCGATGATCGCTGCAATTCAAAAAGCAGAGAAACACATCCATTTAGAAACCTATATTTTCGATCAAGACCCATTGGGCATCGCCTTCGCCAAATTATTGATGGAGCGTCAGGCCGCCGGTGTACAAGTGCGAATCATTTACGATAGTGTCGGCACGATCGGTACGCCACAGAGTTTCTTTGATGAGCTCAAAGCGGCTGGTATTGAGCTATTGGCTTTTCATCCCATCAACCCCATTTCGGCGATTAGTGATGCAGAACCGTGGTCACCAAATCAGCGCGACCATCGCAAATTATTGGTGGTCGATGGACTGGTCGCTTTCACTGGTGGTATCAACATCAGTGATAGTTATGCGAGTAGTTCTTTGTTTCGTTCCAAGCGACACACGCCACAAAATGTTGGCTGGCGTGATACCCACATACAGATCCGCGGCCCTGCTGTAGCAGCGATACAACGGGTCTTTTTGGATACCTGGTTAGAGGGAAAAGATATCACGGCTGATGGCTTAACGATCGCTGATCTTTTTCC
>JAYVHZ010000601.1:0-3791 GCA_043770645.1 Undibacterium sp.
ATGCCATCAACAGCAGCAATGATCGGTTGTGGGCAAGCACGCATGGTTTTGACCAAATCGCCCGTCATTTGCGTAAAGCGCAGCAGACCTGGCATATCGAGTTTCGTTAATGGTCCGATGATTTCGTGCACATCACCACCCGAACAAAAGTTCTCACCCGCCCCCGTGATCACGATCGCTTTGATATCGTCGCCGTAGCACATATTACGAAATAGGTCGCGCAACTCTGCGTAGGAGTCAAAGGTCAAAGGGTTCTTGCGCTCAGGTCGATTTAAAGTGATCGTCGCAACTTTGTCCTTGACCTGATAAGAAAAATGCGTGGCCTTATAATTCGCTAGCGTTTGATGATTGCCAGGTAGGTCGCTGGCGTTTCCATTGAGGTAGTTCATATCATTCTCATTCTTTTTCGTTTTGCTTATCACCCGCGCTCAAATCTGACTTGACGCTCGACAACAAGCTAATCATTTGACTTTTTTGTTCTGCATCTACACCAGAAAATAATTCTGCCACCCAGGCTTCATGCACGCTCGCCATGGTCTTAAATGCTTTCCGCCCAGCGGTTGTGAGCTTCACGCTATAAGCACGTCTGTCTTGTTTATCGGTCACACGCATGACCAAGCCTTCTTGTTCTAACTGGTCGGTGATGCCTGTGATATTGCCACCGGTGACCATCATGCGCTTGGACAATTCGCCCATACGCAAACCATCGGGATGACGTTCTAGTTGCGCCATTAGATCAAAGCGCGGCAGTGTAATATCAAATTCTGCACGCAAACGATTGCGGATTTCATTTTCTATCATGACCGTGGTCGACAGCATGCGCAGCCACAATTTCAAAGAGAGATGATGGTCTTTGGTTAAGCGGGTTTCCAGATCAATAGGATCAGTAGTCGCGTCTCGCTCACTCATCACATCACCTCACCACCGGCCACCGCAATGGCCTGCCCATTTTGCGATGCGCTCGCAGGCGAACAGAGCCACAACACGGCATCGGCAACTTCTTCAGGTTGTATCAGCCGTTTTTGCGGATTCCCTGCCGCGAGTTCTGCACGAGCTTGGTCTTCACTGCGACCAGTCTTTGCCATGATATTAGTTATCGCCTCACGAACGATGTCCGTCTCGGTATAACCCGGGCACACTGCATTAACCGTCACCCCTTTTTGCGCGACTTCTAATGCTAATGACTTAGTTAAACCAATCACGCCATGTTTCGCGGCTGCATAGGCAGCGACATAAGCATAGCCTTTGAGTCCTGCGGTACTCGCCACATTCACGATGCGTCCCCAAGATTGCGCCAACATGGCGGGTAAAGCTTGTTGTGTGCAAAGGAAGGTGCCGGTCAGATTGACTGACAGCATTTGCTGCCATTGCGCTTCCGTCGTCTTTAAAAATGGCGCGGAGCTTGCCTGTCCTGCGTTGTTAATCAAAATATCGACCGTACCAAATTGTTCAACGGCTTGTGTAAAACCAGCACTAACTGAAGCACTATCGCTGACATCCATCACAATAGCTTGCATCAATCCAGCGTCATTCAACTGCTGCGCTGCCTTTTGCAAGTTTGCTTCAGTACGTCCGGTGATGGTCACTTTGACTCCCTGCGCTAGCAATGCCTGCGCGATGGCCAAGCCTATGCCTGTCGCACCGCCGGTGACTAAAGCGTGTTTCCCAACTAAAGCAGGATGAAAAAAATTCATATCAACCTTCCAATAATTTTGCGGCAACTTCTTGCGGGCTCATGCCTCGACTTGCAGCTGCGACTTGACGTTCTCGTTCCAGATTACGTTCCAATTGGAATTTGCCGGCAATGTAGGGTTTAGGCCAACTGATGTCGGTGTATCCTAACTTAGCTGCTTCGTGCAAAGTCCAGGCGGGGTCCGCCAAGTGCGGTCTCGCAATCGCGCATAGATCGGCACGGCCTGCGGCAATGATGCTGTTCACATGATCGGCTTCAAAAATCGCACCGACCGCAATCGTAGCAATCTGCGCTTCATTTCGGATACGATCAGAGAACGGCGTTTGGAACATACGCCCATACACTGGCTTTTCTTGTTTACTCACTTGCCCTGACGAGCAATCAATCATATCTGCACCAGCTTGTTTAAACAGTCTAGCAATTGCCACGGCATCGTCAGGCGTGATACCGCCTTCTACCCAATCGTGCGCTGAGATACGCACCGACATTGGTTTATGTGCAGGCCAAACTTCGCGCATCGCAACGAAAACTTCTAATGGATAACGACAACGGTTTTCCAAGCTGCCACCGTATTCATCCGTGCGCTGATTGGTTAATGGAGAAATGAAGCTCGATAAAAAATAGCCGTGAGCACAATGCAATTCTATCCAATCGAAGCCCGCTTGATCCGCTGCAATTGTCGCTGCGACGAATTCATTCAAGACTTGCGTCATTTGCGCTTTGGTCGCCGCTTTCGCGACTTGCGAAACACCGTGTAAATATTGTTGTTCAGAGGCCGAGATCAACGACCAATTGTCTGAGTCTAAGGGCTGATCGATCCCATCCCAAGCACGTTTGGTAGAACCTTTGGCACCCGCATGACCGAGCTGCACCGCGATCTTGGCTTCGCTGTTAGCGTGCACGAAGTCCACAATGCGCTTCCATGCTTGTGTGTGCTCCGGCGCATACAAGCCGGGGCAAGCGGGTGTGATTCTGGCCTCCGCCGAGACACAAGTCATTTCAGCAAACACCAATCCCGCACCACCCATCGCACGGCTACCCAGATGCACTAAATGGAAATCACCAGCCACACCATCGACCGCGGAATACTGTGCCATAGGCGACACCACGATGCGATTTTTCAGGAGCACATCGCGCGCTTTGAAAGGTGTGAACATGGGTGGAATAGTTTGTTTGGTTTTGGGCACCGTGATACCAGCTTTAGCGAAGGCTTGCTCCGCAATCCAGACTTCAAAACTACGCACGTAACTGGCATCACGCAGACGCAGATTTTCGTGTGACAAGCGCTGGCTGCGCGTCAACATTGAATAAGCAAACTGTGGCGCTTCCATCGCGGTGTAGCGATTCACGTTCTCAAACCACTCCATGGAATTACGTGCTGCGCTTTGTATCTTCAGCACTTCAATCGCTCGCACTTCTTGATACGCATCCATCACGGATTGCATACCAGACGCACCATGTTGCGCGAAGCAATTGGCGAGTTCGATCGCGTCTTCAAGCGCTAGTTTGGTCCCTGAGCCTATGGAAAAATGGGCGGTATGCGCCGCATCACCCATCAAGACCACAGGTACGGTTTTGCCATTAATCTGATTCTGATGCACCCACTGCTTACAAATAATGCGCGGGAATTTAATCCAACTCGCTGAGCCACGTAGATGACTGGCATTGCTCATCAAGGCATTACCATCTAAATACTTGGCGAATAATTTTTCACAAAATGCGATCGCTTGCGCCTGATCCATTTGATCAAGGCCAGCCTTCAACCACACTTCTTCTGGGGTCTCGACGATAAAGGTCGCGGTATCACCATCATATTGATACGCATGTGCCTGAAACCAACCATGCTCAGTTTCTTCAAACGCGAAAGTAAAAGCGGAAAAAAGTTTCTTGGTACCGAGCCAGACAAAGCGGCATTTGCGGGTATCGATATCGGCTTGGTAAGTCGTTTCATAACGCGTACGAATCCGGCTATTCAAACCATCACTGGCGATCACCAAATCAGCATCATAGGTTTGCGCTAAAATTTGATCATCTTGAACATCGGTTTCAAACACCAATTCCACACCGAGTTGCTCGCAGCGTTCTTGCAAGATATTCA
>JAYVHZ010000602.1:0-3736 GCA_043770645.1 Undibacterium sp.
GCATACCCTGATCGGCGCCATGATGATCCACAAGGGCGATGCCGACGGAATGATCTGCGGCACCTACGGCACGACCGACATCCATCTGCGCTACATCGACCAGGTGCTGGGAAAGCGTCAGGGCGTGAACGTGTATGCGGCAATGAATGGCTTGGTCTTACCAGATCGTCAGTTGGTTTTGGTCGATACGCATATCAACGAAAATCCAACGGCGGAGCAAATTGCCGAGATTACGATTCTGGCTGCTGAAGAAATGCGTCGTTTCGGTTTGCAGCCTAAAGCGGCTTTATTGTCGCATTCAAATTTTGGTTCTAGTAATAGCGAGTCCGCTAAGAAAATGCGCTCAGCATTGGCAATAGTTCAACGGGATGCTCCAGATCTCGAAGTGGATGGTGAAATGCATGGCGATACTGCCTTGGACTCCGCTTATCGACTCAAAATGATGCCGAGCTCAACCTTGAAAGGCGATGCGAATTTATTGGTGATGCCAAATATTGATGCTGCCAATATTGCTTACAATTTGCTAAAGACTGCTGCTGGCAATAACATCGCCATCGGGCCTATCCTATTAGGCTGCGCAAAACCTGTTCATATCTTGACTTCCTCTGCGACGGTTCGCCGCATTGTCAATATGACAGCTTTGTGTGTAGTTGATGCAGTTGCCCAGAGATAGTCTCTCAAAATGTACAAAAAACCGCCTATTTGTAGGCGGTTTTTTTTTCGCCAGTTGCTTTTGCTTAGTGCAAATATGCTATCAATACCACTTGTTCTGGAATTTAGGGAATCTAGTATGTTCCGCTAAGGAAATTTTCATGCGGAAACTTTATGTTTAATACCACTTTTCGTTGTTGTATTTTTACTATATTCCTTTTGGTATAAACAATCATGATCAGAACATATGTAATTAGAATGTAAAAACTCTGTTTTCTTTGAAATTTTCAATTTTTTATTCACTTTTCGCTCTGTATGAAGAATTAAATTCGAAAGTTATTTTTGTTGCAATGTCGCGCATGGCTTGATGGTTAAATTTACATGTTTCCAATTGACGTCCGCTCTGTTCTACTTGCACACGCCGCACGAAATTGTCTAAAAATTGTAAAAATTTGAGACACTTTTAAATAATAAGAGCGTATTGCCACTACAACCCATTACAAGTGTAGTAAAACTGGCAATAATAAAATGGGGACTGAGGTCACAAGCTTTAGTCAAGTTAATACTTAGGGAGTTTTTCGACTAGAAGGTAGGAAACAAGATGAAAAAAAGTATGAAATTACAAGCCGTATTGCGTCCAACAATTTTGGCAACTATGGTAGCTGCATCGTTTGGTGTCTCTGCTGCGGATCGTATTGATTTGAGTGCGGGTGCAAGTAACTCTGCAAAAAATATGTCAATTATGTCTGCATCAAGTAATGCTTCTGCTCGAGCACATGAAGTGCTAGGTTTGAATGCAAGTGATTTAAAAGCATTACGCAGTCAAAAGTACGGTAACAAAGTAGTTACTCGCTATGAACAGTTGCATCAAGGTGTGCCAGTATGGGGTGAAGTCATTGTTGAGCATGCAGATAGCACGCAATCGATCGTATCGAGTTCAGCGCGTTCGTTTCACGGTGCGATGTTGAGTAACTTAACAAATGACCTACCTTCAGTTAAGCCATTATATTCCGCTACCCAAGCCTTAGGTCTATTAAAGAATGCCAAACGCGCTAGTAGTACATCAAATGAACAAACAAAACTTTTTGTTAAGCAAGCATCAAATGGCGCTGCTAAACTAGTTTACTTGACTTCCTATCTTACGATCGCGGCAGATGGAACACCAAGCCGCCCACATGCATTGATTGATGCCAATACTGGTGCGGTGTTGGAGCAGTGGGAAGGCATTACACACTTGGACGCTGGCGGCCCAGGCGGTAATCAACGTATTGGTCAATATACATACGGCCCAGCAGGCAGTGGTTCGACTTATGGGCCATTGAACGTCTCCAGTACATGCCAGATGACTAGCCCGAATGTCGATACGTTCAACATGAATGGTGCAACGTCTGGCACTGGTACTTTGTATCAGTTTACTTGCCCAACAAATACCTTCAAAACCATCAATGGTGCTTATTCTCCTTTGAATGACGGACATTATTTCGGTAATGTTGTATTTAATATGTATCAAGATTGGTTGGGCTTACGTCCGATCGCTGGCAAATTGCAAATGCGTATTCATTACGGTACTAATTATGAAAACGCATTCTGGGATGGTTCTGCAATGAGCTATGGTGATGGTGGTTCTACTTTCCATCCTCTGGTTTCTTTGGGCGTAACAGCACATGAAGTTAGTCATGGCTTTACTGAACAAAATTCTGGCTTGGTTTATTCCGGTATGTCCGGTGGTATGAACGAAGCGTTCTCTGATATGGCTGGTGAAGCTGCATCTTGGTATATGCGTGGCACAGGCACTTTTAAAGTTGGTGATGACATCAAAAAAGTTTCTGGCTCTATGCGTCACATGGACAATCCAGAATTAGATGGTATCTCCATCGGACATGCAAGCAAGTTCACTAGCGGCATGGACGTGCATCATTCAAGTGGTGTGTTCAATAAAGCTTTCTACTTGTTGGCGACAAAATCTGGTTGGACAGTGCGTAAAGCATTTGAAATCATGGCGGATGCGAATCGCTTGTATTGGACAGCAAGCAGCACATTTAATCAAGGTGCTTGCGGCGTAGAAAAAGCTGCGATCAATCGTGGCTATGCAGTTGCTGATGTAACAGCTGCATTTGCTTCCGTTGGTGTTACAGGTGGCTGCGGTTCTACAACTCCTCCTCCAACAGGTAGCGCGTTGACTAAAGATGTCGCAGTAACATTCTCTGCAGCAACTGGTCAAAGTGCAACATACACATTTGTTGTGCCAACTGGCGCATCGAATTTGACATTCAAGATGACAGGCGGTACTGGTGATGGTGACTTGTATACTAAGTTAGGTTCTGCTCCGACAACGACATCTTATCTGGCAAAATCTGATGGCTCTACAAACACAGAAACGATCACTGTTGCCGCGCCTACAGCAGGTACTTACTACTTGTTGGCGAATGCTTATGCAGCTGTAAGTGGTGCATCTATCGTTGCTAGCTATCAAACTGGTACGACACCAAGTGGTACAGCATTGGTGAGTGGTACAGCGCAGAGCCTAACCTTAGCGAAAAGCGCATCTAAGTTGTATTACATCACTGTTCCAGCTGGCAAAACGAGCCTGACATTCACAATGTCTGGTGGCACAGGTGATGGTGATTTGTATGCTCGTATGACTACAGCGCCGACAACAACTAGCTTCACTAAGAAATCTGACGGTTCTACTAATACAGAAACGATCACTTTCAGCGCACCAGCAGCTGGTACTTACTACTTGTTAGTGAATGCATATGTAGCTGTAAGCGGCGCAAGTGTAAAAGCGGTAGTTCAATAAGCTGTGAGTGGTAAATAGCAGGTGATTTTCAGACAGGTACAATTTGTTTGTGTTTGCCTGAAAAAAATAATCGAATCGCCAGATGTTGGCTGATTTGATTATTCGTAATAAAAAAACCGCCGACAAAATCGGCGGTTTTTTTTGATCATTTATTTTTTCAAGTAATTGCTAATTCAATTTTTCAAGGTAGGCGTAGCAATCGAGAACACAGAGTTGTTGAGTCTTCGGTACTACCATGTTTGACCATACCCAATTATGATGATTTATGATGGTCTCGGCAGTAAG